>NZ_CAKRLH010000058.1 GCF_934359325.1 uncultured Porphyromonas sp. | reverse complement strand
TCGATCTTGGAGATCAGGATCGGGTCAGAGCAGCCGGCGCAGGCGATGGTGCGGTAGCCGGTATTCTTGACACCCTCGAGCTTGATGAAGTAGCCGTCAGTGGGCTCGAAGACTGTACCTGCGATAGCGACACGATTGTCTGCCACCTGCTTGAAGGTGGTGTTGTGGAGATTGAGACGTCCGCCCGGGCCGGGGAGAAGGTAGGGATTGGACTTCTCGTAGAGCGTGTGGGCAGCGACAGAGAGGGTCGTGCACTTACGCGCCGGCGAGAGGGTCTCTACCTCGAAGTGATCCTCGTAGAGGTAGCCAAACATACAGTCACTACCGCTGCCGGGGAGGGCACAGATGGCTGCGCACTCGAGGATCTTACCCATATGGAGGGCGAGAGCCTTGTCGAAGCCCTTCGTGATAGCGAGGCTGGCGAAGACAGCGGGGTCGTAGGAGCGACCAGCCATGATCACCTGGGCACCGCCCTCGAGAGCCTCCATAAAGGGCTCCTCACCCATCTGAGCGACGATGTGGATGGACTCATCGATGTCCTTGTCCGTCAGCTCCGGTACGGGACCGAGCGGGCTAATGCGACCCTCCTTGAGATTGTAGTGGATCGTCTCCTTGTCAAACTCTGAGGAGATCTCAGCATACTTGAAGCTAAGATTATGCTCCTTAGCGATCTCCATGACGAGGCGACGATTGATCTCGAGGTGAGGGGTTGCGCCTGATCCGCCGGAGGTGCCGACGATGACCGGGATACCTGCCTCGATAGCCGCAGGGATCATGATGGAGAGGTCACGCTTGACAGCTGCGACATCGGTAAAGGATATGCCTGCGCCGAGGTAGTAAGGACCCGGGTCGCTGGATCCTGCATCGCAGGCGATCACGTCCGGGTGGCGCTTCATGCCCTCCTCAAACGACTCCTTGGGGAAACCGTATCCCAGGATCGCTGACGGAGAGAGTACTCTGAATTCTTTCATGGTAACGAATGATTTAGCTTAATTCCTTCTTTGATTAGAGGACGTCCTTGAGTGCCAGGATGCGGCTCATCTCATTGAACATAATCATATAGCCCTCATCGACACCCATACCGGGCTTAGCCAAGGTCTGGGTCGGGGTGGTGGCCATAGCTACGTGAGCGCAGCACTCAGCGGAGCGATTGGTCTCGTTGCAGGTACCGCCGAGGTATGCACCCATCCCATGCTCCTTGCAGTAAAGGACAGCCTCGATGGAGTTATTGATACCGCCGAGGTCAGGAGTCTTGATCTGAGCCATGTGACCGGCCTTAGCCTTGCAGAAGTCGACAATATCCTCAAAGGTATTGCACCATTCGTCAGCTACGATCTCGGCATCCATGCCCTTGTCGTCCATATGCTTGCGGATAGCAGCAAGAGCCTTGATCTGAGCCTCGCGCTCCTCTACATCTACCGGACCCTCGATACGGAGGTGGAAAGGCTTAGCAGCCTCCTCTAGCTCGCCAATGTAATCAGCGATCTTCTCCCAGTCGTTATCAAATACGATACCCAGGGTACCATATACATCAATGTGGAAGATCGGCTTGTAGTCCTCGCAGGTGCGCTTATCGAGGATGCGGTTACGCAGCCACTTGACGTACTCGAGCAGCTTCTCGCCCTTGAGACCGACCTTCTTCTCTACGTGATTGAAGAGTCCATGGGGCAGGATGTCTGCCTGCTTGATGATCATCTTATCGACGTTGTTGTAGCGATCGTCACCAGACTGTGCGAAGATCGGGATCCTCTTGTCAGACAGAGTGGTGTGATACTCGTCGGCGATGACCTGAGCCATCAGCTTGCCCTCTGCCTTAGCGACTGCATCGAGGCATGCCTGTGTCACGCCGTAGCGGATGGCGGTGTGATACTTCTTACCATTGGCGTCTGTGTGCTTGTCGACCAGATCAGCCATCTCGCGGAAGTTGGTGATCTCCTTACCCTCATAGAGCGGGGCGATCTCCTTCATGATCACAGGGATGAAGTCCTCAGCGAGGAAGAGCGGATCACGGCCTCCGGCTCCGGAGTACTGTACGGCAGCGCAGTCGCCATGAGCGATGGCACCATTCTCCAGCACGAAGAGTACCGAGATGGACTCTCCTGCCTGACGTACGCCTGTGAAGCCCTCTGTTACAGGCTCACCGACGTAGAAGTTACCGTCATTCTCAGCACCCTTCTTGATGGCACGCTGGTCATCGAAGTAAAAGCCGGTCTTACCGGGGGCACATACTACCTTCTTAATTTTCATAGAAGAAATGGATTGAAGTTTAGATGTTTATTGTTGGATTGATTGTACTCGATTACTTGAGATTCTTACGACCAACGAGGAAGCCCTTACTGATCGCATAGACATCGTCGATGACCATCTGGAAGCTCACCTCGCGATTCTCGCACTTGGCTCTCTCCTCCAGCTTCTGGCGGTGGAAGTCCTTCGTCTCCTGAGAGAAAGGCATATTACCACAGTCGAGGATGCGGATGGCACCATCGTTGTCGCGTGCGGGCATTACCTTGCCGGCATTGTACTTGTTTGGAGCGAAGGGGATGTCAAGCACACCGGCTGCAAAAGCGTTCACGACACCGGCACCCAGGTCGCCCTTCCCAAGCTCAAAGACCTTGTCCATGATCTCCTTGACCTCCCTCTTGATGATCGTAGCCTCCTGCTCTACGGCGGGGATCATTGTCAGATCCTGGTCTCTCAGCATAGAGATGACCTGCTTGGTGGCGCGGAGACCTGCAGCGTTGGCCTCCTTGGTCGGGATGCCGACAGCCTCGTGAGGTGTCTTGACGATCACCTTGGTAGCCTTGGCAAGCGCAGCGGTGGCAGATCCCCAGCTGATCACGCCAAATGCCTTAGCCTCATCCTCCGGGAATCCTCCCATCCACTGGTGGAAGACGGTGGTCAGGTGCACCTTATCGTAGCCATACATCTCCAGATACTCGCGGCACTGCTCCCTTAGTGCGCGGATAGCGGCAACGTCTTGGATCAGGTTACCGCACTGACCGTAGCCCACCGTCAGGTCGCTCACACCCTGCTCTGCAGCGAGGAGTGCCTCGATGATGGCAACGGCATTGGAGATACAGGCGGGGATCAGAGTACCGGTGAGGGGACCGAAGGGCTCACGATTGATATCCACTCCGCGCTCGGCGTAGAGACCGCAGAGGCGGTCGGTATACTGCCAGTACTTGATGACCTTGTCGATGGGGTGATCCTTGGAGTAGGGGATGTTGTAGGAGATGCCTCCACCCTCGTAGGAGGTGAAGCCGCCAGCGATGGCGATCTCCGTCAGGAGTCTTGCGTCCGGGGTCCCGTGGCGTACCTGTACCGGGTTCTTGACGGATTCGGTGACGGTGCGGCAGACGTCGACACCATAGTTGACAGCCGGGAATCCGTTCAGGAGAGAGCGGCCGGCCTCTTGGCTCTTCTTGATACCGATCTCAGCCTCCTCGTATCTATTGAGACGCGTGTAGCTGTCGATGGTAGAGGGTAGAAGATCTGCACCTCCCATATCCTCAAGGAACTGCAGCAGCTTGATGTGCTCATCGTAGAGGGCGACACCGGCACGAGGCTGGATCAATGTCCTCTTCTCCTCGTCAGCCTTCCAGAGCTTGGCACCGAAGCGCTTCTCCTCAGGGATGGAGAGCTGGTACTTCACCGCCTCCTCAATGTCGATATCCTTACCCGTGGGCCAGCTGGCCAGCACTTCCTCACGCTCTTTGAGGAAGTCGTCCATTGGGATTTTGACGTTTTTGACCTCCATAATAATATATGTTTTCTATTCGTTTCGTGGGTGTATTCGAGGTGGTTGACTCGCTAAGTGTCCCTCCTCGAGATTATTGTTTTTTCTTCTTCGTCCCGACCTTGACGAGCTCCTTCTGCATCAACTCGAGGGCAACGTCAGGCATCTGCTCACTCAGGAGACCCATCGACGCCATGATGTAGTGGCTGTCGAGGTAAAAGTCTGGCTTCAGTGGCTTGGCTTTGTCGTAGTTAGAGATGTTGAATGTGGCACCATCTAAGATAAAGGTAGGGTCAGCGCTGTGTATCAGCGCTCCTCCGATACCGAGGACGTGATCCGTGAGGGTCAGGTCTTTGCCATTGATGGTAAAGAACTCTCCCATTGGGGAGTAGACCTTATGCGTGTGTCCTACATGGCGATCTGTCGCTAGGCTCACAGCTCCCTTGGCAAGGGCTTTCTCGCAGAGGATTTCATCCTCCGTCACCGCACGAGTGGATTTATCAGCATCACATCGAGCGACCCAGTCTCTGAGCGTATCGCCCGAGAGACCCACCTCAGCCGCCACGGCGTCAAGGTCCAGTTGCTCCGATAGCGCCGTGAGGCTATACCTCATACCGAGGTCGCCCTCTACGGTACGTTTGCTATACGGCTCCGGGATGCCCTGATGCATGATGTTGGCCTCATGAGGCTCGCCATCGCCTACTGAGTAGACATCGGTGGTGGCACCACCGAGATCAATGGCCAGGAGCTCTCCCAGCCCTCGTCTGTTCTTGGTGCCGTCACTGAGCAGGTTGCAGGCATTGAGTACAGCCAGAGGGGTAGGGATGATCTCGTTGTCAGCTCGCTCCTGAGCCTTGGAGAGACCCTTCGCCTCGATGATACGATCAATGAAGAGCTGCATGATGCACTTCTTAGCGGGAGCGATGTTGAGGGAGTTGAAGTTGGGCATCACATTCTCCGTGATCACAAAAGGCTTGCCGGCCTCTGTGAGGATGCGTGCCACCTCTTCCTCAGCAGCTTTATTTCCCGCCACGACGGTAGAGAAGTGTCCCGGGATCTGACCGATGACCTCAGCATTGTGGATGATATTCTCCACATTGCCTCCATCGGTACCTCCGCAGAGCAGGAAGAGATCAGGATCGAGACGCTCGATCTCCTCTGCTTCGGCGCGGGTGATCTCGTAGGAGTAGGTCTTCATCACCTTGGCACCCGCACTGGCTGCTGCCATACGAGCTGCCTTGGCGGTGAGGTCGGGGACCAAGCCACTGGCCACCATCTTAAGTCCTCCCGCCGCACTGCTGCAGCAGAGGAATTTATCCGGTGTCCACTCCTTGCCGATCTCTTTCTCTAGCTCTCTGAATGCATTGTGGAGCCCCTCCATCACATCCGTCTCGATCGTGGTAAAGGCAGAGCCTGTACCCACTATCTCAGGGACGTCTGTGTCGATGGCTGTTACCTTGGTATAGGTACTACCAAAGTCTGCTGTAAGATATCTCATGATGATGACGCAAAAGGGCGATCCTACTTGTGTATGGGTGGATCGTCGGGGCGAGTAGGATTATCTCTTGATCCCGAAAGTCTTGTCGATGTCCGCGATGGTCGTCTCAATCGGCGTACCCGGTGGGTAGACATAGTCGAAGCCCATCTTCTTGAACCGCTCAAGGACGTCCTCAAACTTCTGCTTACCTACCACCAAGTTGCCACCGGCAAAGAGAGGGATCCCCTTGAGACCCGCCTCATTGCACTTATCTCGCAGCCCCTGGCAGTCAATCTCCCCCTGTCCGTACATGGACGAGACAAGGATCGCATCGGCGTTGGTCTCGATGGCAGCTTCGATGTACTGCTCTTGGCTTACCATCACACCGAGGTTGATGACGTGGTAGCCCGCATCATTAAGTGCATAATCGATAATTTTGTTCCCCACTGCATGGGCATCGGCACCGATTACGCCGATTACGATGGTAATGTCACTCGCTTTACCAGTCGTAGTTTTCTTTGATTCCATAATGGTTATGACCCGCTATAGGTTATGTGGTGAAGTCATATAAGGGAGATTTGATCTAAAGTAATTAGTTAAGGTCCTCTCTATGGCTTCCAATAGGGCAAACTTAGCCATAAAAAATGGAATGGCAAGTTTTGTCCACCTCATTTCTAGGAGAGACGCTTCTGGGTGGTGCGAAACACCACTCAGCTCATTGTGAAGAGACGTGTATGAAGCACCCAAAAGGACCGCTTCCTAGAGTCCGAAATGCCAATAGAAGCTGATAGTAAAGTCGAGGTATGTCCTCACCCGACTGTCGGCTAGCTACTCAATCCGTAAGCTTAGTGGTGCAAAAATACCACCTCCGCCGGGAGGGATTGTTTCATAGAGTCTCTTCCTGTCTCTTCCTGCCTCGTTCTGATCAAAAATGGGGATTGTAGTACTCTCCATCATTCCTAAGATGTTAAGCTCCCTTGCGTCACCCTATTTCATTTCCCTGTGGCAGTAGGAGTAGAGAGGATAAACGGACTCTATATCGAGTCTTCTCGAGCCCCGCGACCTCCATCAGCCTTCGACCTCCGGTAACAATTCTCTTGTCTCTAGCCTGTGCAATAGGGAACACAACGCTACGCCATGTTACCCCAGCAGTATAAAAACCTGACTAGGTGTAATTTCTATATCAGAGCGCCACTGCCAGGAGTCTGATGACTCTAACTACCCACCCGCAAGTGGAGCGACAACTGCCTGAGGGTCGCATCGGGGACTTATAGGAGTTCCAATTCGTGCATGCGTAATGGGACAACAACCCAAGATCAACAGCTTAGAAGGCTGTTGTCCTGTTTCAATTCACGCACCCGCGAGAGGTGCGACATTAGCAACTGCCATAATCTTGTTTTGCTCTTGAAGTTTCAATTCACGCACCCGCAAGGGGTGCGACGACGAGATCCAGATGCTCCCCCTTGTCACCAAGGTGTTTCAATTCACGCACCCGCGAGGGGTGCGACGGCCAAAGTGGGAGATCTGCAAGGCTACAGACGCGTTTCAATTCACGCAACCGCGAGGGGTGCGACGGTCACCGAGTGATCATTAACCTATAGACAGATTGTTTCAATTCACGCACCCGCGAGGGGTGCGACCGCCCGTGAGGATCGTCCGGGTGTCGTCGGGGCAGTTTCAATTCACGCACCCGCGAGGAGTGCGACTTGCTCTTCTCGAGCAGGTCTCTCGAGCGAGTAAGGTTTCAATTCACGCACCCACGAGGGGTGCGACCACGGGTAAAGGTAGGTAATCTCGCTCATTCTGCAGTTTCAATTCACGCACCCGCAAGGGGTGTGACAAGCACAAGTATTGTACTTCCCGATCCTCTGGGACATGCCGTTTCAATTCACGCACCCGCGAGGGGTGCGACTATGCGGTATGGTGCTACCTGCTCGAGGTTCTCACGTTTCAATTCACGCACCCGCGAGGGGTGCGACCAACGGTACCGGCTCCCTATTTCTCTCCGTGGATGTTTCAATTCACGCACCCGCGAGGGGTGCGACTCACGCAGTAGGCGATGATCTTGTAGATGGCTCGGTTTCAATTCACGCACCCACGAGGGGTGCGACCTTTGCACCCGCTCTCGAGACTTCAGGGCAGGCAGTTTCAATTCACGCACCCGCAAGGGGTGCGACATGTCTACGTCGGGGCGCACTGGGGCGAAAGGCTGTTTCAACTCACGCACCCGCAAGGGGTGCGACATGACAGCCGACGGGAGCAACGACATCACGAGCTGGTTTCAATTCACGTACCCGCAAGGGGTGCGACTGTCCCCGTCTCCGGAGCGCGAGACGCCGGAGAGGTTTCAATTCACGCACCCGCAAGGGGTGCGACACGAAATGGATATTGATAACACTTGGGATTGATAGTTTCAATTCACGCACCCGCAAGGGGTGCGACAGCAAGTATGGGGAGGTGGCTGTGGGGCTACCTCTACAGACCTGCTTTAGCGAAGGTACTCAAATTATCCCTTCTATCCGGTGCCGCGAGCACATAAATCCCTATAATCGTATGTCTATGAGCGCTTGCGAGTGTCCCGCTAATTGTTGATCACTTCACCCTCGCAGGCTACGATCAGCCCTCCGGTCAGATGATCAGCTCTCCCTCCGCCTCGTAACTTGTCTTCCTCCCGTAGCTCTCTATGTGGGTCTTGTAGTCCTTCCCAAGATGATAGATCCGCAGGCTATCCCGTGTCTCATCAATGATGCTGACTAACCTCTCTATCAGGAGGATCTTCTGAGCCGGGTCTACCAGGCACTCAAAGACCGAGTTTTGTACTCTCTGACCATAGTCTTGGCAGGTCTTCGCCACTTGGCGCAGTCTCCTCCGTCCCGCAGCATCTGTGGTGCTGACATCGTATGTGATAAGGATATACATGGCTTAGGTCATGAGGAAGGCGGGGTAATCATCGATCTCATCTCGCAGATATCTTGCGAGGAGCGTCGCCTGAATGTATGGCAGCAGACCGATCGGCATCCTCTCCCCGAGATAGGGGTGAGTGATCTCTGTCCGCTTACGCTTCTGCCACTCGGTGAGCAGCTCCTTCCGCTTCTCATCCTTGAGGAGATACCCATTCTCCCCCTGTACGATAAAGTCCCAAGGTGCTACCTGTCGGTTGTTGATCAGGGAAAGGACAAATCGGTCCACAAGGTAGACCCTCATCTCCTCCATAAGGTCTAGCGCCAGTGAAGGTCTGCCGGGTCTGTCGCTATGGAGAAATCCCACATAAGGATCCAGCCCGACTGTCTCGAGAGCGCTCCTCACGTCGGAGGCGAGGAGGGTGTAGAAAAAGGAGAGCAGGGCATTCACCTCATCCTTAGGTGGTCGCTTGCTTCTCTCGCTAAAGGTAAATCGGTCATTTAGAATAAGATGACGGAAGACCCCAAAGTATAGTCGGGCAGCATTGCCCTCAGCCCCCATAATCGAGTCTCGGGAAGTCAGCCGAGGAAGGTCCGATACAGTCTTGCGCAGCTCGCACAGGACACGACGAAGCTCCTCGAGCGTCTCTCCCTCAGGCTTGTGGTCTCTGCAGAAGCGCGACAGGGCCGCACGACTATTGTAGACCTTGCCGGCAATGAATCGAGACGCTATGTGCGCAGCGCTCCCCTCATCGTCCGCCACACGATACTGGGCTCGTCGTAGCAGCACATT
>NZ_CAKRLH010000057.1 GCF_934359325.1 uncultured Porphyromonas sp. | reverse complement strand
GTTGCTCTTCGCTTTATTGGTTTCGTACGTTGACGTATATATATCGTCACTTAAACTTTCACCCAAGTTGTATCTCTATAGGTCTCAGACGAAGTGACACTACTGTCCCATCGTGAAAACTGGTATACTACTTGTTTTCTTGTCTTGTACTTACACAATTCACATCGCTCGCTCCTTATCTCTAAATCTCTAAGAAGGGCGATGCCCTTGTCTTATCTTTATGTCTATGATCTCTCTTTTCAGCATCTCCAGCCCCTCGGGCGGCGATGTGAGTGCAAAGGTACGAAAGATTTTCATTCCTGCAAGCGATCCGGAAATTTCTTTTTCCGCAACCCGCTCGCCCCGACCTCTGCCGGAGCACCTCAGGAGCGTACCCCTCTCGGCTTTGCGAGTGCAAAGGTACGACTTTTCCCCATTCCCGCAAGCCCCACCCCAATATTTCCTTAGGATCCTCACGCACATGACTGATAATCAGCAGGTAGAAAAATGGAGATCTCACAGCGTATCCCGACCCCTCCCCTCGACAGCCCGGAGGCCCGTCCCCATCAGCTCTCAGTCTAATACCGGTATTAGTGATCTCTATTACCGGTATTAGTCATCACTATTACCGGTATTAGACTTCTGCGAGATCGGATCAAGCAAAAAAAAGGAGGGCAGACCCTGCTTGCGATGGATCTGCCCTCTCTATGGTGTGGCTCTTTCTCTCCTGTGGAAGTAAATAAGGGTTGCACTCCCGTGCAACCCTTACTATAGGTTCCACAAAATATTAGGATGTTAGGTAAGAAAGATTGATTAGGTTACGCATCTTGTGATTGTAATGGTGCAAAGGTGCGACAAAATGATCTGCACGTCAAGGTGGGTAAAGCTGCTACTTAGCAGAAATCAAAGGACTTCTTAGCAAACTTTTTGACTTTAAGAGCCGAAATTGTCAACTGCATCTATCAAAGAGCGCTTTCTCCCTCTCTCCTACCGACTCCTTCTTACTGTGCGTTGTCCTCAGCGATGCGAGCCTTGATTTTGGCCTCCACCTCGTCGGCGAGGTCAGGGTTCTCCTCCAGGAGGGTCTTTGCGGCCTCGCGTCCCTGGCCCATGCGCATGTCTCCGTAGCTGTACCAGGAGCCGCTCTTGTCGATGATGCCCATATCGACGGCGATGTCGACCAGCTCACCGGACTTGGCGATGCCCTTGCCGTACATGATGTCAAACTCTGCTCGACGGAAGGGAGGGGCCACCTTATTCTTCGCCACCTTCACCTTCGTGAGGTTACCCACCTGCTCATCACCGTCCTTGAGGGCGGTGCTGCGACGGATGTCGATGCGGATGGAGGCGTAGTACTTGAGGGCGTTGCCGCCGGTGGTGGTCTCGGGGTTGCCGTAGGCGCCGATCTTCTCGCGAAGCTGATTGATGAAGATGCAGCAGGTGCGGGTCTTGCTGATGAGGGCGGCGAGCTTACGGAGCGCCTGGCTCATGAGTCGTGCCTGGAGGCCGAGCTTATTCTCTCCCATCTCGCCGTCGATCTCACTCTTGGGGGTGAGGGCGGCGACGGAGTCGATGACTACGACGTCGACAGCGGAGGAGCGGATGAGGTTCTCAGCAATGTCGAGCGCCTGCTCGCCATCGTCGGGCTGGGAGATCCAGAGACGAGAGAGGTCGACACCAAGGGCCTCGGCATAGACGCGGTCAAAGGCGTGCTCTGCATCGATGTAGGCGGCGAGCCCGCCAAGCTTCTGTGCCTCGGCGATGGCGTGGATCGCGAGCGTCGTCTTACCGGAGGACTCCGGTCCGTAGATCTCCACGATGCGCCCGCGGGGATAGCCGCCGATGCCGAGCGCGAGGTCGAGCGTGAGGGAGCCGGTGGGGATCGCCTCTATGGGCTGCACCTCTTGAGAGGCCATGTTCATCAGCGAGCCCTTGCCGAAGGTCTTCTCGATCTTGGCCTGAGCTGCCTGCATTGCCTTGAGCTTATTGGGATCCGCCTCGATGCGGTGAGACTTGGAGGCTGCACCCTCGATCTCGTCGGTGATGCTCTGATCCTCGCCCATCTCTTTCTTATCTGCCATAGTAGTGCTTGTCACTTATTTTTTCCTTTATAAAAGAGGTCATCAGAGCTCCAGATCGATGTCGTGCAGCTCGTGCCAGGGGAGCCCCTGCTTGGCCACCTCCTCGAGGAAGGGATCGGGGTCAAACTCCTCGACATTGAAGACGCCATGACCACTCCAGAGGCCCTTGAAGAACATGATCGCGCCGGTGGTCGCGGGGACACCGGTGGTGTAGCTCACGCCCTGGGCGCCGGTCTCTTTGTAGGCCTCAGCGTGGTCGGTATTATTGTAAATGTAGTAGGTGTGCTCCTCACCGCCACGCAGCCCGCGGATGCGGCAGCCAATGGAGGTCTGGCCGGTGTAGTCACTCCCGAGCTCCTTGGGGTCGGGGAGGACTGCCTTGAGGAACTGCAGGGGGATGATGTCGACGCCCTTGTACTTGATCGGCTCGATGCCGGCCATGCCGATATTCTGAATCACACGGAGGTGGGTCAGGTACTCCTGTCCGAAAGTCATCCAGAAGCGCGCCCGACGGAGGGAGGGGTAGTTCTTCACCAGGCTCTCCAGCTCCTCGTGGTACATAAGGTAGCTCTCACGGGGACCCACCTCGGGGTAGGTGAGGGTCTTGTGGATCTCGAGCGGCTCGGTGGTGATCCACTTGCCGTCCTCATAGTAGCGCCCGTGCTGGGTCACCTCGCGGATGTTGATCTCGGGATTGAAGTTAGTGGCGAAGGCCTTGTGGTGGTCACCGGCGTTGCAGTCGACAATGTCGAGGTGGGTGATCTCGTCAAAGTGGTGCTTGGCGGCGTAGGCGGTGTAGACGCTGCAGACACCGGGATCAAACCCGCAGCCGAGGATGGCGGTGAGGCCCGCTTCCTTGAATCGATCCTGATACGCCCACTGCCAGCTGTACTCATACTTCGCCTCGTCCTTGGGCTCGTAGTTGGCGGTGTCGAGGTAATTGACCCCGCAGCGGAGGCAGGCATCCATGATGGGGAGGTCCTGATACGGGAGGGCGACATTGATCACCAGCTCGGGCTGTACGCGCTGCATGAGTACGCAGAGCTGCTCCACGTCGTCGGCATCCACCTGAGCGGTCTTGATGAAGTCCTTGCCGCCGGGGATCTTAGCGACGAGGGCATCCACGGTGCTCTTCGTCCGGCTAGCGATGGTGATGTCGGTGAAGATGTCCCTATTCATGGCCACCTTATGAGCCACGACGGTACCGACGCCACCGGCACCGATGATAAGTACGCGTCCTTTCATATATGGATACTACTATTGAGTGTATGTGTCACAATCTATCGTCTCAAAGGTACCAAAAACTTATCTGTCCTACTCCGCCCCTTCGCCTCTGTCAGGAGGCGAAGGGAGGTAACGGCTGGTGTCCTCACCGAAGTGGGCGAGCTCCCGGACGAGGTGGGAGGAGATGGTGGCGAGCTCGGGGCGGGAGAAGAGGAAGATCGTGTCGAGTCCGAAGTGGCTCAGGTGCGTCTCCGCCATCTCCCGCTCAGTCTCCATATCCCGCACAGAACGGATGCCACGGACCAGCACAGTGGCTCCGACCAGGCGAGCATAGTGGGCGGTGAGTCCCTCATAGGAGGTGACAGTGATGCGCGGCTCACTCGCATAGAGCCTTGTGATCTGCTCCACCCGCTGCTCGGGTGTGGTGTCGTACTGCTTGCCGACATTGACACCCACGAGGATGTGCAGCTCATCCACCACCCCTAAGGCGCGGCGGACAAGGTCGTCATGACCTATCGTAAAGGGGTCAAAGGATCCGGCAAAGAGGCCGATCAGTGGCTTACTCATCAGACATCGTCGGTCTCAAGGTTCTCTACGATGAAGTCCTGCCGCTCGCGGCTGTTGGTGCCCATGTAGAACTTCAGCAGCTCGGGGACGTTGTCCTCCTTCTTCATCACCACGGGGTCGAGCCGCATATTCTCGCCGATGAAGTTGCCAAACTCCTCCGGCTTGATCTCACCGAGACCCTTAAATCGGGTGACGGAGGCGCTCTTGCCGATCTTCTTCATCGCCTCATTGCGCTCCCGCTCGTCGTAGCAGTAGATGATCTCCTTGCCCTGGCGGTCTCGCACACGGAAGAGGGGCGTCTGGAGGATGAAGACGTGATTCTCTCGGATCAGCTCGGGGAAGAACTGGAGGAAGAAGGTGATGATCAGCAGTCGTATGTGCATGCCGTCCACATCGGCATCCGTGGCGACGATGACGCGATTGTAGCGGAGGTCCTCGAGCCCGTTCTCGATATTGAGAGCGGCCTGGAGGAGGTTGAATTCCTCATTCTCGTACACCACTTTCTTGGAGAGCCCGTACGAGTTAAGCGGCTTACCGCGGAGAGAGAAGACCGCCTGGTACTCCGGGTCGCGGCTCTGGGTGATGCTGCCGCTGGCGGAGAGTCCCTCGGTGATGAAGATCTCGGTGCGCTCCGGATCCTTAGCCTTGGGATCATTGAAGTGGACGGTGCAGTCGCGGAGCTTCTTATTGTAGAGCGAGGCCTTCTTGACCCGCTCCTTGGCCTTCTTGGAGATGCCCTGGAGGGCCTTGCGCTCTCGCTCATTATCGACCACCTTCTTCTGCAGGATCTCGGCGGTGTCGGGGTGCTTGTGGAGGTAGTTGTCGAGCTGTAGCTTGACGAAGTCGATGACAAACTTCTGGATCGAGATGCCGCCCTCGGAGATCTCGCGGCTGCCGAGCTTGGTCTTGGTCTGCGACTCAAAGACCGGCTCCTGGATCCGGATGCTGATGGCGGCGGTGATGCCGGATCGGATGTCGTTATAGTCGTAGTTCTTGTCGAAGAATTCCTTCACCGTCTTGCCGATCGCCTCCTTGAAGGCCGACAGATGCGTCCCGCCGTGGAGCGTATTCTGCCCGTTAACGAAAGAGTAGTACTCCTCGCCATACTGGGTGGAGTGGGTGATCGCCACCTCGATATCGTCTCCCTGCAGATGGATGATGGGATAGAGTGGTGTGGCTGTCATATTGTCCTCGAGGAGATCAAGGAGACCATTCCGGGAGATGAAGCGGGTGCCATTGAGGTGAATCGTCAGACCCGGCTGGAGGTAGGTATACATCCGGATCATACTGTGGACGAAGTCCTGCTGGTAGCGGTAGTTGCGGAAAATATCCGGGTCTGCGTAGTAGTCGACGAAGGTGCCGTCGTGCTCACCCGGTGCGGGCAAGATCTCGCTCTCCTCGACGAGCTTCCCCTTCTCGAAGACGACTGTCTTCACAGTCCCATCGCGGTAGGAGGAGACAGACATACGGGTGGAGAGGGCGTTGACCGCCTTAAGCCCGACACCATTGAGCCCGACCGACTTCTTGAAGACCTCGTTGTCGTACTTGGCGCCGGTATTCATCGTACCTACAGCCTTAGCGAGAGAGCCCTGAGGGATGCCTCGGCCGTGGTCGCGGACGGTGACGTGGCGGTGCTCCTCCTCGTCGATCGTGATGTAGATGTGCTTGCCGTACCCCATCGTATACTCGTCGATGGAGTTGTCGATCACCTCCTTTAGGAGCACGTAGATACCATCGTCGGGAGCGGTACCGTCGCCCAGCTTACCGATGTACATACCGGGACGGAGCCGGATGTGCTCCATCGGATTGAGGGTAACGATCTTATCCTCCTGGTAGAGGGGGTCAGGTGTAGATGTTAGTGGTGTGGGGGTAAGCTTCTCTTCTGCGTCGGTCATTTAGCTATTCTCTCCTTCGTATTTCTGCATTTCCTCCACGGAGGCGCGCGGCATCAGCAGCCTATTAGGCTGCTCCTCACTGCGTGTCTCCTCCTCCTTTGCCCTCTTCTCGCGCCGTCTCTTGGCGAGCTCCTCGCCCTTCTCCGTCAGCGGAGTGACGTAGCAGCGGTGGGTCTTGTGGTGGATCTTGCGGAAGAAATTCCACTGCACCTGCACGTGGACATTGTGCTCCAGCTCCAGATTGGACTCGAGGAAGCGGACGCCATACTGCTGTACGACCGGGATCATGAGCTCAAAGATGAGCGCAATCAGTCCCTTGCCCTGATACTCCGGATCGACAGCGATGAGCATCAGGTCCATCACCTCCGCTTTCCGGCTCTTTAGTGCCTTGAGGATCGGGATGAAGCCAAAGGGCCAGAGCTTACCCTGAGAG
The DNA here is from genome assembly GCF_934359325.1 of uncultured Porphyromonas sp. Lineage (GTDB taxonomy): Bacteria > Bacteroidota > Bacteroidia > Bacteroidales > Porphyromonadaceae > Porphyromonas_A. The sequence continues at coordinate 2,913 of NZ_CAKRLH010000057.1, read as the reverse complement.
CGCTGCAGCGCCTTGGTGATCGAGGGCATGGCGACACCGAAGCCGACGAGCTTCCCGTCCGAGACCTGTCTCACGAGTCCGATGAGGTCGGTATTGATCAGCGGGAGGAAGGTGTCGATCAGCTGCTGCGTCTCCGCCTTGGTGAGGACGCTGGCGCCATAGAGGTTGCTGTAGGTGCGATTGAAAAGGTCGAAGATGTCATCCGCATACTCCTCCACGAGGCGTTTCCGGTCGTGAATGAAGAATGCCTCAAGATTGTACCTCCGCCGGACGAGATCAGCCCCCTTGCGGTACCGCTCCGGCACGGTGTGCGGTGGGATGATGCGGAAGCCGAGCCAGTCGACATCCTTCTCAAACCCCATCCGATCCATGTGCTTGGGGTAGTAGGGGTAATTGTAACCTTCGATGAAGGTGGCGACCTGACTGAAGCCCTCGATCAGGATTCCCTCACGATCCATGTCGGTAAAGCCGAGCGGCCCCACCAGCTCGTCGCAAGCATAGTCATTGGCCCACTTCCTTACCGCATCCATCAGTGCATCGACCACCTCCTCGTCGTCCTCGAAGTCAAAGAAGCCGAAGCGGGCGCGATTCTGGTGCCACCGCTCGTTGCAGTTGTGGTTGATGATCCCGGCGATGCGCCCAACGATGCGGTCGCCTCGGTAAGCGAGGTAGCAGACATAGTCGCAGTGCTCGAGGTTAGGATTTTTCCCCTTCGTAAGGGCATCCATATCGCCATCGATGAGCGGCGGGCAGTAGTAGGGACTCCCCTTGTAGAGCTTCACGGGATACTCGACAAAGTCGCGCAGCATACTCTTGCTCGTCACGCGCACGATGCGCAGCTCATGCGGGGTAGGCAGCACCTCGCCCTTCGTGATGCCGAGGAGCCTTCTGAACCACCGACCCTGCTTGCTATTGTACACTTTCTTTATACCCATGTCGTCTCTTGCTACTCTTGGTGCATGTGAATAAGCCCCACACCCCACGACAAAGGTAATCAAAATTGCAATGCACACCCTTTGCCCGACCCTCGAGTAGGTGACTGCAAATGTACCACCTCAGCGACAGCGGTTGTCTCTCCCTGTCTCTTTCTGTCTCTTCTTGATCAAAATTGCTTGGTCACTCGCTCCCCCTTGACCAGAGCATTGGGGCAAAGCGGGGGAGTTGGTACCTTTGTCGGTGGATATGAATAATAAGTTTTTCTATACCGTCGGGTCGCTTGCCTGCCTGATCTCACTCTTCCTGAGGGTGAGAGGCGACCGGCTGGATATGCCTGACGGCGGGCTGCCGTGGGTGATGCACCTGATGCACCTGCTGATCTGCGGCATTGCGCTCTACTACGTCTACAAGCGGCTGATGGATAAGCCGAGGATCAGTCTCCTCGCGATCCTGATGCTGGGCGTCGGTACGGTCTTCAATCCTATCTACGTGCCCGACTTCCAGCTCACCACCTGGCTGATCATCGAGATCACATCGATGGTCCTCTTCTTCATCTGCTCCCTCCGGGAGAAGCTTCCCGCCACCGATGATGAGACGAAGTAGGCTCTCGCTTCTCCTCCTTCTCCTCCTCCTTGCCGGATGCGGTGAGGGCACCCCGGACGAAGAGGTGATCCTCGGCGAGATCCGCTCTGTCCAGCACTTTGAGCTGACGGAGATGGAGCTGACCGAGAGCTTCGTCATCCGCGGCAGCGGCACCACCTTCGACGGCATCCGCTCCCTCAGCGAGGCGGCGGACTATGTCGATAATCTCCTCCGTCCCGGCGACCGCATCGGCGTCTACTCCTTTACCCACACCGCCATCGCCTACCTGGATCTGAGCCGGCTCAGTACCGATAAGGTGCGGGTGGAGGGGAAGAAGGTCTGGCTCACCCTGCCGCCTGTGGAGGTGAAGCTCGCCGGCCGCTCTCCCACGCTTGAGGTACTCCACGAGCGGGTTACAGGTACCAAGAGGCCCATCACCTCTGAGGAACGAAAGAAGCTGCAGGATGAAGCATCCCAGCGGACCACTGCACGGCTAAGCCCCGGCAGTGCCACCTACGATCTGCTCTGCCGCAGGGGTGAGCGTCAGGCGACCGCCTACTTCAGCGGGCTACTCCACGCCCGAGGCTACGAGGTGGTTCACATAGCATTTGACCGTCATGAGTAAGCAGCGAAAAGGGCTCTACATAGTTATCTCGGTGCTTCTCCTCCTGATCATCGGAGCCGTCCTGCTCCTCCGGGGAGAGAGAGCAAAGGAGCGGACCCGGCTCTCCCACCTCTATGACACCGTCATCACCGACATAAGCGATGTGCTGCGGGTGACCGTGCTGGAGAGCGAGGAGGTGGTGCCGGTCCGGTACCGCACCGGACGAACGGAGGCCTTCGGCGTGGGACATTATCGGACGAGGATCTACTTCGATGTCGAGCGACTGGCAGCGGTACAGCTCGGCGACACGCTCTTTGTCCGACTTCCTCAGCCTGAGGTGGCGGTCCTGGAGGATGAGACCCGCGGCTTCGTCCTCGTCGATGTCTGGAGCCGTGACTTCGGGACCAATCTCATCGGACCACACCTCTCGACGACGCAGGAGAATGAGATGCGACTCAAGGCAGTGGACGAAGCCCGGCGTCGCGTCTCCTCGGCTGAGAATCTCTCTCGTGCTCGGAGCGAAGCGGCTGCGGTCCTCACCGATATGCTCTCCCTCGTCCCCGGCACCGTCATCGTCTACACCTCCCCCTTCGATCCTCTGTCGGACGCCCCCGACCGGGTGCTCCTCCCCCGTAAGGAGTAAGCTCCCACACCACCACTCCTACGAGACCTTTGTAAAGGTCTTAGTGTAAACGAATAGCGGTATTAGTCGAAACTAATACCGCTATTAGAAGTGGCTCTGGTGCACAGTCACTTATGCAGAGAGCCGAGGTTGCTTAGTCATCCTGACC
>NZ_CAKRLH010000056.1 GCF_934359325.1 uncultured Porphyromonas sp. | reverse complement strand
ACGACGCCTGCCAGCCACGAGGTGCTGCGGCGTCACCTCGATGAGGCACCGCTCTACAATGGTCAGATACACAGCATAGGACCGCGCTACTGCCCCAGCATAGAGACGAAGATCGTCACCTTTGCGGGGAAGGACCACCACCCGCTCTTCCTCGAGCCGGAGGGCGCCGACACGACGATGTATTACCTCAATGGCTTCAGCAGTTCGCTCCCCATAGAGGTGCAGGAGGAGGCGATCCGGCAGATCCCGGCGCTTCGGGACGCGACGATCATGCGGCCCGGCTATGCGATCGAGTATGACTTCTTTGACCCGACGCAGCTCCACCACACATTAGAGACGAAGTTGGTCAAGGGGCTCTTCTTTGCCGGTCAAATCAATGGCACGACAGGCTACGAGGAGGCGGCTGGGCAGGGCTTTGTTGCCGGGGTCAATGCTCACTTCTCGGTGCAGGGGCAGACGAGATCCTTTACCCTCGCTCGGGATGAGGCTTATATAGGGGTGCTTATCGATGACTTAGTGACGAAAGGGGTGGACGAGCCCTACCGGATGTTTACCAGTCGCTCAGAGTACCGCATCCTCCTAAGGCAGGATAATACCGACAGACGACTCACCCCCAGGGGGATAGATCTTGGGACGGTCGACACAGAGCGCCGTCAACGACTGGAGGCGAAGCTCGCGCTGATCGATCGCTTTGAGGAGCTGCTCAGGGACACTTCCGTAGCCGACACGCCCGACCTCACGGCATACTTCGAGCAGGTAGGGGAGACACCGCTGAGGCATCCGCAGAGGCTCCGTGAGGTGATCCTTCGCCCCCGTATCTCGCTGGACGGACTGCTGCCCTATGTGCCGGAGCTTGCCCGTTTCCTGGAGGAGGGTGGGCAGCTGGCGGAGGAGGTGAAGGAGACCGTCGAGGTGGAGGTGAAGTATGCCGGCTACATTGCCCGCGAGCGTCAGGCCGCCGAGAAGGCTCGCCACTTAGAGGACATCCGCATCGCTGGTCACTTTGACTACCTCTCCATCCAGTCGCTCTCGACCGAGGCTCGACAGAAGCTCGACCGGATACGCCCGGCGACCATCGGGCAGGCCTCCCGCATCCCCGGCATCAGCCCTTCCGACATTAATATCCTCCTGATTCTCATGGGACGATAGCCCCTTCTGTTTCACGTGGAACCGTATGCTGATATCTAAGAAAGAGATAAACAAGAGCCTGTCCGTGATCCCCGAGTCGCCCGGAGTCTACATCTACCGCGACAAGGAGGATAAGGTGCTCTATGTAGGTAAGGCGAAGAATCTCCGCAAGCGGGTGGGGCAGTACTTCCAGAGGGAGTCGGATCGGCCCAACGCTCGGGCGATGCTGCGCGTCTTTGAGACCGTGGAGTATATCGTCGTGCAGACCGAGACCGATGCGCTCCTGCTGGAGAATAACCTCATCAAGACGCATCAGCCGCCCTACAATATCATGCTCAAGCATGGTAATTTCTACCCCTACATCTACGTCACGAGAGAGCGTTTTCCTCGATTTGGAACCACGCATAAGCCGCAGCCGGGCGGCAGCACGGAGTACTACGGTCCCTATCCCAATAAGTCGATGGCCTACCAGCTGATTCAGCTCTTCCGCCGGCTCTACAAGTTTCGCACCTGTAGCTACAATCTCTCGTCAGAGAACATAGAGCGGGGGAAATTCCGTGTCTGCCTGAAGTACCACATCGGCCGCTGCAAGGGACCTTGTGAGGGACTGCAGTCGGAGGAGGACTACGACAGGGACGTCCGGGCGGCTAAGGAGATCCTGCGAGGGCATATCACGGAGGTGAAGCGTGACATCAAGGAGGTGATGACAAAAGCATCTGAGGAGCTGGACTTTGAGACAGCCCTGCAGATGCAGAATATGCTCTATACGCTGGAGAACTATCAGGGGAAGAGTACCATTATGAGCAACGTCATCGGTGATGCGCTGGTGGCCACCTATGGCTCCTCGAGGCGCTCCTTCTTCGTCAATTATCTGCTGACGAGGGACGGGCGGATCATCTCTGGGCGGACGATGGAGTATCGTCGGGGGATAGAGGAGGAGAATATGGAGCTCTTTGCCTCCGTCCTGAAGGACTTGCTCGATACGCTGCCGCTGGAGGGCACTCGCGAGCTCATTCTCCCCCTTATGCCGGAGTACCTCGACCTCTCTGCCTACCGCGTCACGATCCCTCAGAGGGGCGACCGAAAGCATATCCTCGACCTGAGCCAGCACAATGTGGATCAGTTCATCAAGGATAAGGACCTGCAGGCCGAGAAGCTCAACCCCGCTCAGCACAATATGCAGATCCTGCGAGACCTGCAAAATTCGGTCGGGCTACCTACGCTCCCCTGGCACGTAGAGTGCTTCGATAACTCCAATATCCAGGGTGCCGATCCTGTCGCCGCCTGTGTCGTCTTTAAGGGCGGTGTCCCCTCCAAGAAGGACTACCGGCTCTACCACATCAAGACGGTCGAGGGGCCGGACGACTACGCCTCGATGCACGAGGTGGTGGTGCGGCGCTACAGTCGCCTGCGGGACGAGGGCGAGGAGCTCCCCGACCTCATCATCACCGATGGTGGTAAAGGTCAGATGGGCGTGGTGAGAAAAGCGCTTGAAGAAGTGGGTGTCGAGATACCGATCCTCGGTCTCGCTAAGGACGACCGCCACCGAACCAGCGAAGTGCTCTATGGGGACCCGCCTCAGGTGATAGGCATCATGCAGCGGGGGCAGGTCTTTCACCTCTTAGAGAGGATCCAAAATGAAGTGCACCGCTTCGCCATCTCCTTCCACCGCAATGTCCACGCCAAGAAGTCGATCTCCTCTGAGCTCGACGCTATCCCGGGTATCGGTCCGGTCACTCAGAAGAAGCTGATCCGCACCTTCAAGTCTGTGAAGAGGATCCGTGAGTCTGTCTCTCTGGACCAACTGGCGGAGGCTGTTGGTCCTGCCAAGGCTCGTCAGGTGTGGGATTACTTCCACCCCGAAAGCGAGCCCTGACCTTTATTCTCCTAAAGTTGTATCTTTGGCTTATGAGAGCAGTTATTCAGCGTGTGAGCGAGGCCTCCGTGACGGTCGATGGGACAGTGATCTCCTCGATCGGACACGGGATGCTGGTTTTGCAGGGAGTAGAGGTGGGTGATACCGCCGAGGATATGGACTACTTGGTTCGTAAGATCGCCGCCCTCCGCATCTTTGATGACGAGGAGGGGGTGATGAATAAGGACATCAAGTCCATCGGCGGGGAGATCCTTCTGGTGAGCCAATTCACCCTCCTGGCATCGACGAAGAAGGGCAATAGACCCTCCTACATCCATGCCGCCAAGGGACCCGAGGCAGAGCCTTTCTACGACCTTATGGCTAAGGCACTCTCCGATGAGGTCGGCACTGAGGTGAAGAAAGGGATCTTTGGTGCAGATATGAAGGTTCGTCTGCTCAACGACGGACCGGTAACCATCTGCATAGACTCGCGAAACCGATGAGTGAAACGCCCAGTCCAACCCTCCGCGATGTCCAGAGGCTGGTGGATCAGTGGATCCATCAGTACGGCGTCCGGTACTTCTCGCCGCTTACCAATATGGCGCAGCTGACTGAGGAGGTGGGCGAGGTGGCTCGCGTCATGGCTCGCACCTATGGCGATCAGAGCGCCAAGTCCTCAGACGATCTCTCTAAGGAGCATCTGGCAGACGAGCTGGCAGACGTCCTTTGGGTCCTTACCTGCATCGCCAATCAGACCGATTGCGATCTCACGGCGGCCTTTGAGAGGAATATGGCTAAGAAGACAGCTCGCGACAAATTCAGACATTTATCCAATCCCAAATTATACAACCATGAGTCATAATCATCAGGAGAGCGACTTCTTTCCATCGCAGGATAAGTTTACCGAAGCTTTCTCCAAGTTTACCTTTGACCTATCTATGGAGGAGGTGTCAGCCAAGGTTCAGGAGTGCATCGATAAGCACTATAAGGAGCTCGATACGAAAGAGAATGTGAATCTCATCCACAGTATGATCGACCTCACCTCTCTGACGTCAGAGGACAATGAGGACAAGATCTATCATCTGACGCAGCAGGTCAATCAGCTGGACGATGAGCATCCCGACATTACCCCGGTGTCAAGTATCTGTGTCTATCCTAACTTTGCTCAGGTGATCAAGGAAAACCTCACCGTCGAGCAGTGTCATATCACTTGCGTGGCTGGTGGTTTCCCCTCGTCACAGACCTTCCCCGAGATCAAGGTGGCGGAGATCGCCCTGGCAATCCACGATGGGGCAGAGGAGATCGACATCGTTCTGCCGGTGGGCGCTTTCCTTGCCGGCGACTACGAGACAGTATGCGACCAGCTCCAGGAGCAACGTCAGGCGGCTAAGGATGTGATCCTAAAGGTGATCCTCGAGACCGGTGCCCTCCAGACGCCCGAGCATATCGTGAGGGCATCCATCCTCTCTCTCTTCTGTGATGCCGACTTCATCAAGACCTCCACCGGCAAGGGGTATCCCGGTGCCACACCTGAGGCGATCTATATCATGGCATCGGTCGTACAGCAGTACTATGATCTGTACGACATCAAGAGGGGAATCAAGGCCGCCGGCGGCGTCCGTACCACAGAGGAGGCGCTGAAGTATCTCTGCATCCTCAAGGAGGTACTCGGAGATGAGTGGCTCACACCGGAGCTCTTCCGCTTCGGCGCCACCTCTCTCGAGGCGGATACCCTCAAGCATCTGCTCTGACACTGCACATCATCTCTCCTCATCTATCAACTACCTCCCGGATTCCTAATCGCATTCGGGAGTTTCTATTCTATGCCCAATTAAGAGGTGCCATAGATAGAGTGAGGTTACCTTGGAGTGCAAATATACCACCACCTCACCTCGTGCCTGTCTCTTATATGCAGATGGATCCCTTTTCTGCATTCTTCTGTTCCAATAGGACATTTCCAGCGGTATTTTATCTCTCTCAGATCCGCTGGTAGAGACGGTCATTTCTGCTATATTTGTAACGATATGAGGACCCTTTCACGCCTTTGTTTCGCGTCTCCTATGGAGATCAATCTCCCGCTCTCCAAGAGCGAGGGCATTCGCGCTCTGATCTCTCTATACCTGCTTAGGCGGGGTAGGGGGCAGACCGCTATGCCACCCAGGGACGAAGTGATTCCGGTTGACGCTCCTGAGGATCTTCAGGTTCTGTACGATGGGCTACAGATCCTTCTCGCCGGCAGCGGCACAGACATCAGGCTGAGCGCCTCTGCGAGTGTTGCTCGCTTCCTGGTCGCACTGGCAGCTGCCGAGGGTCGAAGGGTCTCCTTTCGTCTCACCGACAACCAGCTCCTCCGTCGCCCCATGCGTCCTCTGGAGGACTATCTGCATGGTCTCGGTGTCTCTGTCGAGCGAAACGAAGAGCAATGGGTTGTGGATTCAAGCCGCCTTTCGGTTCCACGTGAAACAACAGCAGATGCAAGAGCGTGGGAGTCAAGTCAATTTGTATCAGCGATAATCTATTTTTCGATTGCCGGAAACTATCCTCTGGGTATCCAGAGGCAGTATTCTGCCCCAAGCTCCAGGTACATCGCTCTGACCATCGAGTACCTCCGTCAGATTGGTGTAGATCTCACTTGGCAAGCGGATTGGATTAGGTTTAAGCCACGTGAGCAATCAGATCTGACTGGACTCAAAACCTATGTTTTTCACCTCCCGGCAGATTACACTTCAGCCTCGTATTGGCTGGAGCTGCAGATCCTTCATCCGGAGATCCATAAGTTGGTTTTGCGTGGTATGGATCCTGACTCATTCCATCCGGATACTCGTTTACTCAGCTTTTACAACCCCTTTCTGGACTTTACTACGACCGATGACGCACTGACCTCATCACGCCGTCCGGTGTCCGATGGACTTCGACCACTGTCCTTGGATCTGTCGCAGAATCCGGATCTTTTCCCCACTCTCTTTGCCACGATGATTGGACTTGGGATGAAGACCACATTTACCGGTTTGTCCTCGCTTGCCTACAAGGAGTCGGATCGGCTTGGTGCTTCGCTCTCTATAGCGCAGGATCTCGGCTGGTCATCAGATGCATTTATCAATGTCACACCAAACGGCTTTACTTACACGGGGGTTCCACGTGAAACGAAGCCAAAGCGTGTAACGCTCGGCCATAGAGGTGACCACCGATTAGCCATGGCCTTTGGGGTGCTTGCCACCACTCTTGAAGAGACGCAGGTGGAGATACCGGATGATGTTACCGTGACAGCACGGAGTTATCCCCACTTTTTTAGCGACCTTTGCAGGCAAGCTAGATGAACTTATGATGAAGAATCGACGTCGATCTCCCTGGCTCCACCTCTCACTCCTGATAGGCGGAACCATTGCTATGATATATGGGTGCGCCAATAGGGTGGCACCCGACGGAGGCCCTTATGATGATCAGCCGCCCAAGCTTGTCCGCAGTCATCCGGCGGAGAAGGAACTCAACGTCTCGTCTCGCAAGGTGACACTGTGGTTTGACGAATTTGTCACCGTCAAGGATCCGCTCAAGAAGATCATCGTCTCCCCACCCCAGCTCCAACAGCCTGAGATTATCTCCTACGGCAAGCGAGTGGTGGTGAGCCTCAAGGACACGCTCATCCCCAATACCACCTACACGATCGACTTCACCGATGCAATAGAGGACAATAATGAGGGCAATCCGATGGAGAACTTCTCCTTCGCCTTCAGCACCGGTGACCGTATCGACACCATGGAGATCGCCGGCACCGTCCTCAATGCTCGGACTCACGAGCCGATGCAGGGACTCCTCGTCGGACTTCATCCGGACACGGCGCCGAGGAGTGCCTTCCACGACACCACGTTCCTCCGCACCAGTCGCTCGTCCGATAAGGCGAAGTTTGTGATCCGAAACGTCCGAGAGGGACGCTACCGCGTCTATGCCCTCAAGGAGAGCGACGGCAACTACCGCAATGATATGGTCGGTACCGAGGGCGTCGCCTGGCTCGACAGCGCCGTCCTCACCACCTGCAAGCCCGACATCCGCCCCGACACCCTCTGGGTCGACTCGCTCACCATCGACACCATCAAGCAGGTCCCCTTCACCCACTACTATCCCGACGACCTCGTCCTGCTCTACTACGAGCCGAGGGATCCCAAGCGGTTCATCAAGAAGCGTGAGCGCCCTGCCCCCTATCAGCTGCGGCTCACCTTCAACGCCCTCCCCGACAGTGCCATCAAGCTCGCCCGGGTCGACTCGCTCGCTCTGCCGTCTGACACACTGCCGCCCCCTTACGTTCTGGATAAGACCAAGGAGGGCATCGTCGACTTCTTCTTCACCGACACCACTTGGAGCGCACACAGCACTTTTGCGCTCACCTACCTCTCTGTCGACAGCCTCGGTCTCCCCGCCTACAAGAGCGACACCCTCCGCATTCCCTATAAGGCCCCCAAGCTGGATAAGAAGAAGGAGAAGAGTGCCGAGAGTGACTCAACCGCTACCGCTCCGGCAGTCGAGAGTCCCCTCTCCATCAAGATCGAGCATAGGGGCAAGGGCGGCATATCCGACTCGATCCTCTTCGCCTCGACCCTCCCGATCGACACGTCGATGCTCCACGCCTTTGCCCTGTACGACGCCAAAGACTCGATCCTCCAGCCGATGCGGATCGACTCAATCACCTTCTTTGACGGAAGCGTCACCTCCGGACTTATCCGTGCCAACCTCAGGTACGGCGGTCAGTACGAGCTCCATGTCGACAGCGCCGAGATGGTCGATATATATGGTCACCGGCTCGATAAGAGCGTCGTTGATGCGTTTAAGGTCAAGGAGAAGAGCGACTTCTCCTCCCTCCGTGTCACTATCCACGACCTGCCCGACTCCATCATCGGCGAACTCCTCACCCCTGATGACAAACTCGTCTGGACCTCCTTCAGCCGTGGCGGCGAGCTCTTCTTCCCCGACCTCGACCCGGGGAAGTACGGCCTCCGGATCATCCACGACCGGAATGGCAACCACCGCTGGGACCCGGGCGACTATGATGCCGCCATCCAGCCGGAGGCGGTCTACTATGCGCCCAAGGTCTTTGAGCTGATGAAGAACTGGGAGGTGAAGGAGAACTTCTATCCCCTCCTGACGCCGCTACTGTCGCAGAAGCCCCGGACAATGATCCGGACGAAGTTCAATGAGGAGAAGCGCAAGGATCGCAACAAAGAGCGCGAGGAGGAGCTCCGTCGTCGTCGCGAGGGTGGCGGTGACCAGCCGGGAGGCAATCCCTTCGGCGGTCAGATGCCCGGTGGCGCCCTCGGCGGTATGAGGCAGGGTGACCGTCGCTTCTGACTCCCCGACACTTCTGCTGTAGCGGATAGGCAAGGATTTAACACTTCCGGGGTTATATATTAACCTCGGTTATGTTAATGGGGTGGGGAAAATCGCTACCTTTGGAGCGATATGAAGAAGTCTACACTCTGGCTCATCGTCGTGGTAATGGTTGTCGCCTTCGTTGGCCTGCTCTTTATGCAGGTCAAGTACATCGATGCGACCTATCAGGCAAGGAGGTTCCAGTTTGACAGTTCGGTCAGACAGGCACTCTTTGAGACCAATCACGACCTGGAGCGAGACGAGATGATCGACATCATCCGTGTGGATCTCGGGCTACCGGGCTATGTGGTGCGGGACTACCTGATCCGCCCGACGGAGGGGGATAAGTCGCCTTTTGATCTCGGCACTGCGGGGCAGGGGCTGCCGGACTACAAGCTGGAGCAGCTGCCACAGCCACCCAAGAAGTCCTACGACTTCGTCTCCCCGGGGGATCGCTTCCGCGAGGCGGAGCGGATGCTGAGGAGCCACTTCTCGGAGCCAGACAGCGTGACGCAGCGGATCCTGCTGCAGGTGGCACTCGAGGGACTGCGCAAGGCACAGTATCGCCCGATCTACGATCGTATCGATGGGCAGCACCTGGAGGAGTACCTCCTTCAGTCGCTCGACAAGTATGGGATCACGATCCCCTTCCGGTACGAGGTGGTAGACAGCCGCGGTACGATCTCCTTCTCCAACGGCAGCCTCCCTGCCGATCAGCCGGATAGGATCTACACCCAGGCGCTGCTGACCAATGACCCGCCCTCACGGCTCCACTACCTGAGGGTCTACTTCCCCGGACAGGCACGCTTTATCTCCTCCACCATCGGCTTCCTGATCCCCTCGGTGATCTTCACCCTCCTGGTGCTCTCCACATTCATCTACACGATCATCACGCTCTTCCGGCAGAAGAAGATCGATGAGATGCGTATC
>NZ_CAKRLH010000055.1 GCF_934359325.1 uncultured Porphyromonas sp. | reverse complement strand
TGAGGCTGAGGATGGACGATGGGATCGACCTTGCCTCCGATGGGAGAGCGCTTCAGTATCTGCTCTAAGAAGGTCTCTGTCCACTCCTCGGAGATCTCCCACTTCTCCTCGAACCATATCTTATGCCCCTTGGAGGGGGATCCGTAGCAGGGGACCGCAGTCACTCGCTTGGAGTCGGTCTCCAGATAGTTCAGCTCCGCATTCCCTTCGAGTCCTCTCTTCGTAAAATTGGAGCTGCCTATGATGCCAAAGCAATTACTCTTACCAATAAATAGGTAACACTTGGAGTGGAGGAACTGCGTCTCATCCTCCTCGTTTCTCCTATAGATACGGATATGGATCTTACCCAGCGGGCAGTACTTGAGCAGCAGCGCTACGACTCGCTCATACTCCTCCCTCAGCTCCAGCTCGTGGATGTCAGTCTTGATAAAGTCGTAGGGATACTCGGCGTCCTTGTACTTAGGATTCTTGAGCTGAGAGGCATACACATATGGATCCTTACCGATGAGGAGCTGCAGAGTGGTCCCCTCTCTCTCCAGAAACTGGCTAAGCTCATCCACTATAAGGGCCATACCGGGCAGATCCCAGTAACCTGTCGCTATCTGTAGGGTCTCAAAGGTAGGAAGACTGATGCACTCGCTCAGCCAGTAGCGCATGGAGAGCTCCTCGGTCGAGTTGTCGATGAGCGTACTGTCTATGTGGATAAGATTATTGGATAGGAAGGGACTCATATGGCTCCGCGAAATGGTACATATTTATGCAGCAGCCCAAATTTAGATATTTTATTCCAAATAATGGGCGGTCCAAGGCCCGATGGCAGGGGTGACGCCTTTGAGCATTAGGTTAATCATGTACCGAAGGGTGCTCGCTCCATAGGCATCGGTCACCGCTTCGCGGATGACCGACGTGCCAATACCCGCCTTAATCCCCTCGACCCCTTGCGGGTCGCCGAGCAGAAATTCCCTTTCCCGGCGCCCCCCTCTGGGCGTCACACTCCCGGGCAAGCTTGATAGTGCGACGCCCTAGCAGGGTCGCAGATTGCTTGCGATGCCCGGTCCACGGGTCTTCGGGGCTACGCCCCTCGACCGGTGACTAAAAAGCGAGCACCCCTGTCGGGGTGCATCGTTCACCAATCTTCACAATGAGTTGAATGACTTATGTAAGGCTCAAATGCGTCAGCCCTCGCCCGATGGATAGGGCGTCGATCTAATACCGATATTAGAACTAATATCGGTATTAGAGATTTCCCTAAGGAGTGGGCTGCTCACGTAGGGGTGACCAGAAGCAGCGCCGTAGAACGTATTCAATTGGCTACCGGAAGTGTGCAACTGGGTTGCGAGCGATAGTACCTACCTTTGCGGGTGAGGAGGGGAGGCGACTCAGTACATATTAGATAAGTTTAATGAAGCGATTATTTTTCTTGGTATCCCTACTGATGATGGTAGGGGTGTGGGGAGTTTCGGCACAGGAGCTCCGTGGGGTAGTGTATGACGAGGCAGGGGAACCGCTCCCCTACGCTACTGTTAAGGCGAAAAGCATCGACGGCAGCAAGGTGCTCACAGGAGGAGTCACCCGTGACGATGGCTCCTTCACTCTACAGACTGGGCAGCATCAGCTACCCCTATTACTCGAGGCAAGCTTGATCGGCTTCACCCCCAAGGAGGTGAGGTGCGAGCGCTTCACCGACTATAAGATCATACTACAGGAGAGTGCTTTAGTGCTGGAGGAGGTCTCCGTTAGCGCCAATCGTATCACACACCGGATGGTCGCCGGTGGCATTAGCACCTCCATAGAGGCCTCTCCGCTCGCAAACCTATCGGATATCTATAGCGTGCTCCGAGGCGTGCCACTCGTCGAGATCGAGGGGACCGAAGTACGGGTAGCCGGTAAGGGGACCCCCATCATCTACATCAACGACCGACTGATGACCGACCCCAATCAGCTACGCAACCTCAAGCCCTACCTCATCCGAGACATAGAGGTACTCACCAATCCCGGTGCCAGGTATAGCTCCTCCACCGAGTCGGTGATCAAGATCTACACCAAGCGCGAGCAGGGTACCGGTCTCAGCGGCGAGGTAAAGCTCGATCTAAATAATCAGATAAGTAGTCCCATGGGCTATCAACCCTACCTTAGGCTCAATTATCGGCTCAATAATTGGGACTTCTTCACCAGTGTCATGTACAAGGACGAGCAGACCAATCACGCCTTTCCCTCCCTCCGTACTCACGGTAAAACCGATCAAAGCGAGTGGATCAATCAATCCACAACCCATCACAAGGAGGGCGTACAGACACAGGAGTATACGGTGGGCATCAATTACGAAGATGAGGTGCAGAGTGCAGGCTTCAGATACCGTGTCGCCGCCGATAAGGAGGACTCCTGGATGTTCTCCGACCTCACCAGCAACCACCTCAAGCCCACACCCGAGGCGGTAGAGCGCTACCTCGGCAAGTCACAGACCCTCAAGCCGTGGAATGCCTCGCACCGCCCCAATCTCTACTACCTAAGGAGGTTTGGGGACTGGAAGGCACAGATCGACCTCGACTACTACCGGACCGGTATGAGCCACTCCACTGAGAGAGCAGCTGAGGGACATACGGAGGCGTACGAGCTCTCAGGCGTGGAGAATAGCCATGGGGCGAAGTACCAGTCGGCCGGAGCACGCTTGGACATCTCCGGACCACTCTGGGGCGGTCGTCTCGAGATGGGTGGGGAGTACTCTAAGGTCCATAACCGCTTTTACAATCATCTCGATGCTAGCCTCAATCTCACCGACCTGGATAGCGAACAGCGGGAGCAGTTCCTGGCTCTCTACTTAGAGTATCAGCGCAAGATAGCCTCCGAGTGGAGTGCCACCGCAGGCTTACGTATGGAGCACCTCGCGAATAAGTATATAGACAAGGGGGCATTAGATCCCGATAAGAGCCATACCACCACCAATCTATTCCCCACACTGGCAGTTACAGGTCGCCTCTTGGGCGTGCGCACCGAGCTCTCCTTCAGGAGCCGGATCCACCGACCAAGCTACGTACAGCTACAGCCACAGTACCTCTACGTGAGCCGATACGAGTACAAGGTGGGCGACCCAAACCTCAAGGACGCCATCGACTACTCCACTGCTCTCACCCTCAGTAAGAGCTGGCTTACCACCATCCTCAGCCACACCTATAGCCGCGACTGTCTCACCCCTGAGACTGCACTATTTACCGACCCCACCACCGGAGTCGTTCGCCCCTATATCACCCTATACAAGACCGTCAACGCCCCTCCACACCATGGTCTCTCGGCGGCGATGGTAGCCAGTCCTACGATCAAGTGGTGGAAGCCCACCTTCACCCTGCGCCTCTCCAAGATGATCGGCT
This sequence comes from uncultured Porphyromonas sp., assembly GCF_934359325.1. Classification (GTDB taxonomy): domain Bacteria; phylum Bacteroidota; class Bacteroidia; order Bacteroidales; family Porphyromonadaceae; genus Porphyromonas_A. Next base: position 6,041 of record NZ_CAKRLH010000055.1, on the reverse strand, counting down.
ACGACCTCTGGAACTTTGAGGAGCGGATCACCAAGCGTAAGGCGACCCTCGCCCTCAGCGTGGCTAATCAATTCACCCTCCCCAGGGATATCAGCATGGTATTCAACGTCGGCTACACCCCATTTGGTAACGAAGACAATATGGAGTTCACCGCCCCCATCCTCACCAGCTACGCAGAGATCTCCAAGCAGTGGCTTAAGGAAAAAAATCTCCTCACCACCCTCTCTATCAGCAACCTCTTCGATACCACCCACTCCATGCGTACCGCCACCAGGTACAGCGTGATGGAGTCCACCGAGCACGTGCCACCACGCATCGCCTTCACCATCTCCTACCGCTTCAATAGCTCCAAGGACAAGTACCAAGGCACCGGCGCCCTCGAGTCAGTCATCGACCGTATGAGTGCAGGACACGACTAGCCGGTGCACAGCCGGCTTGTCACCTCACCGGAGGTGACGAGACGGGTCAGTGGTGACGCATGCTTATGATGCGCCCGATCCCTTAACGGTCGTCGCCCTTTTGCCAGGTGAGACCTTGGGTAAGTCCAAAAACGTCAACCCTGTCCGTAATCATCGCCATAAACTACGTCACCGAATTATCTTGCGGATTTCATCCCGCAAGATGGGGCGTATAGCGGCTTCCGCACCTCACGTCAGACCATCCGCACACACTCATCACGCAGAATATCGGAAGAAGCTCAACGAGCTGCTTACAGACATCGTCAGAGACTTCATAGAGACACACTGACGACGGAGCCGGTGAGAGAAAAGGAGCACCATGAGGAAGAAGCGCGAGTCCATATCGCCACTCGAGGCGCTGCGGAAGCTGGCTTAGGCCGGGGTACAGGACTCCCCGAGACCGACCCGCCACATAGACCAGGATCTCGATGAGCTACCCTCACTGGAGAGCCGTATCTCATGCCTATTAGGCATAGCAAACGAAACAAGCAGACCGACCACCAATATGATCTTCTTCACCATGTACGACATTGAGAGCAACAAGGTCCGTCGTCTCATCGCCAAGTACTTGATAATCAAGGGATGCACACGCATACAAGACTCCATCTTCCTCGCTGACCTCCCCCGCCCGACCTACGAGGAGATCAAGAGAGACCTCGCTGAGGTGCAGTCACTCTACGACAATCACGACAGCATCATCGTCTGTCCCATCTCTACGGACCAGCTCCACGCCATGCACGTCATTGGGGAGCAACTGGATGTCGACATCATTACCCATAAGCGCAACACGCTTTTCTACTGATGCTTACAGGCAGTTCTCCAAGGAAAACGAGGAGGGAAAATGACCAAAAAGCGCAAAATTGTAAGGTAGAGATGGCACGTTGTACAATCAATTCAAAAAACCTTTGTATATTTGCACTCAGAGGTACATGTTTTCCCTCAAAATTTTCGGGTTCTGCGGTTTTTTCGGTCGTAAAGGGCTCACATACAGATCTTCACAGATTTGACCCTCGCAGACCATATTCCATTAAAACAAGGATTAAGACTGCTCATCATCAACGATCTCTAATTCCGTAAGATACTCGCAGACCATATTCCATTAAAACAAGGATTAAGACAGCCCCTGAACTGTTCAACAGCACGAAGTTCATAAACTCGCAGACCATATTCCATTAAAACAAGGATTAAGACAGCCCCCGAACTGTTCAACAGCACGAAGTTCATAAACTCGCAGACCATATTCCATTAAAACAAGGATTAAGACCGCGTCTTATTCTCCTCCTTGGCATTCTCAGCCCTGCTCGCAGGCCATATTCCATTAAAACAAGGATTAAGACAGTTTTGATTCAGGAATCTTGCTAAAAGCACCAGCTCTCGCAGACCATATTCCATTAAAACAAGGATTTGAGATCGGGGGCAGGTCGTCCGACCCGTCCTCTATCGGTATTAGAGTTAGAGAATGCGCCTATCCGCCAAGGGCAAAAGCCCTCAGCGATAGCCTTCTGCGGGAGAGCGCTCTCGGGGGACTATTAGACCGGAGTTGCACCCCTTGCGGGTATCTGCTTCCCGGCATCGTAGTCGGAGGGGGGAGACCCGTGGACAAGTCATTACAAGCGATCACGACGCGGTAAGGGTGTCGCCGAGCATATACCCCCTATCCCGGGTAACCCAGGTGTGACGCATTTGATCTTTACCGCTATGCAGAGGAGATCTGCGGCGCGAGATTCCTCTCCTAATGCACCCGTTTGCCGATCCCGCAGGGGCGATGCCCCGGAGGGATCGCCGGTCTTTAGCCCGGATGTCGAGGGGCGCAGCCCCGAAGACTCCGGGAAAGAAGAGCTCGGGAAAGATATACGACCCCGCCAGGGTGTCGCACTTATAAGGGAGTCAGGCAACCGGTGCGACACCCTTGCGGGGTCGCGATTACTTGCGATGCCCGGTCCACGGGTCTTCGGTGCTACGCACCTCGACCTCGTGGCTAAACAACGAGCACCCACAAGGGGTGCTTCGTTCCCCACCCTTCATAATGAGTTGATGGATTTCTGTGCTACTCAAATGCGTCACCCCTATCCCGGGTGACCCGTTTGTCATCCGGGGGTGATGCTTTTTGTACAAATTGCAGTTTTTACGATAAAAAGGGGGCGAAATAGGACTCTTTTGGTGGCTAATATTTGTATTTATTGACAATAGTAGCTAATATTACAGACGCAAAGGAGTGTAACGACAGAACAGACTACCGAAATGGCCGACAAGAAGCCTACCACTATACAGCCTGAGCCGTCGGGCGAAGCGACCATCGTGCGGGGAAATATCTTCCACCGCTGGTGGGTGATCGTCCGGGACGGCTTCCGGGGCATGACCTGGGGGAAGCCACTCATCTGGCTGATCCTGATCAAGCTCTTCATCATGTTTGCGATCCTCAGGGTCTTCTTCTTCCCCGACTTCCTCGCCTCCAAGGGCGATACGGAGGAGGAGCAGCAGGACTATATTGTTGAGCAATTTGTCGAGCGATCTATCCCGTAGACCACCCGAGCAGCAGATATATTATTTCTATACAAAACCTCATCACATTATCTTATGTTACTCAGTTCACTTGTTGACTGGTCGCGGATCATGTTTGCCATGACGGCGATGTACCACTGGCTCTTTGTCCCGCTGACGCTGGGCATGGGCTTGGTGATGGCAATCGCTGAGTCGAAGTATCTCCGGACGAAGGAGGACTTCTGGCGCGAGACGGCCAAGTTTTGGCAGAAGATCTTCGGGATCAACTTTGCCATCGGTGTCGCTACCGGTCTTATCCTCGAGTTTGAGTTCGGAACCAACTGGTCCAATTACTCCCACTTCGTCGGCGACATCTTCGGTGCGCCGCTCGCCATCGAGGGTATCGTAGCCTTCTTCCTGGAGGCGACCTTCTTCGTGGTAATGTTCTTCGGCTGGGGCAAGGTCTCCGACCGCTTCCACCACTTCGCCACCTGGATGACGATCCTCGGTGCCACCATCTCCGCCTGGTGGATCCTCGTCGCCAATGGCTGGATGCAGAATCCTGCCGGCATGCACTTCAATCCCGACACCGTCCGCAACGAGATGATCGACTTCGCCGCCGTGGCGCTCAATCCCATGGCTGTGGCAAAGTTCTTCCACTCCGTCATCTCCAGCTGGCTCCTCGGTGCCGTCGTCGCCATGGGTATCTGCGGCTACTACCTGCTGAAGGATAAGCGCAATCGCTTTGCTCTCGAGAGCATCAAGCTCGCCTCCACCCTCGGCATCGTCGCCTCTGTCCTCACCATCGCCACCGGTCACCTCTCCGCCAATCAGGTGGCAGAGTACCAGCCGATGAAGCTAGCCGCCATGGAGAACCTCCAGCGCGGTCAGCAGGGTGCCCCGCTCTCCCTCATCGGTATGCCCAATAAGGATGCCCATCCCGTGCTGGCTCCTGAGGAGAAAGCGTGGAACTTCAATCTCGAGATGCCCAAGGTGCTGAGCTTCCTTGCCTTCAACGACTTCAATGCCTACGTCCCCGGTATGCGCGACATCATCGAGGGAGGCTATACGAAGCGTGACGGCACCATCGCCATGTCTGCTGACGACCGCATCGCCTCCGGTAAGGTGGCGATCCAGGCCCTCGCTGACTACAAGGCAGCGAAGAAAGCAGGCGATGAGGCAGCTGCTGCCGGCTACCGTCAGGTGCTGGATGAGAACTTCGTCAACTTCGGCTACGGCTTCATCGAGAATAAGGCCGACCTGGTGCCCAACGTAGGTATGCTCTACTACACCTTCCGCATCATGGTCTACCTCTCTGTCTTCTTCCTCCTCGTCACGATCCTCGGGCTGATCTTCTCCAAGAGGACGATCACCAAGCCCGCCGAGCATGACATGAGGCGCCAGGGATGGTTCTCCTGGGTGATGCTTATCAGCATCCCGCTCGTCTACATCTGCTCTCAGTGCGGCTGGATCGTCGCTGAGGTAGGTCGTCAACCGTGGGCGATCCAGGAGGTGCTCCCGGTAGGGGCTGCCATCTCGGATCTCAATGCAAGCAGCGTACAGGTGACCTTCTGGATCTTCGTCTGCTTCTTCACTGCCATGCTGATCGCCGACATCTGCATCATGGTCCATGCGGTCAAGAAGGGCCCCCGGACCGATGAGGCGCTGCCCGCAGCATCGGAGCGCTAATGTATCACCACAGATAGATAAGAGACACTACTTATTATGGCATCATACGATTTCTTACAGAACTACTGGTGGTTTATCATCTCGCTCCTCGCCGGGCTGCTGGTCTTCCTGATGTTTGTCCAGGGCGGACAGTCACTCATCTTCAGTCTCGGTAAGGACCCGAAGTACCGCCGCATGCTGGTCAACTCGACCGGCCGCAAGTGGGACCTCACCTTCACCACCCTCGTCACCTTTGGTGGCGCCTTCTTCGCCTCCTTCCCCCTCTTCTACTCCACCTCCTTCCCCGGTGCGTACTGGGTATGGATGCTGATCCTGCTCCTCTTCGTGATGCAGGCGGTCTCCTATGAGTATCAGCATAAGCAGGGAAATGTGTGGGGCTCCAAGACCTACCAGGTGGCTCTGCTCCTCAATGGTATCCTCGCTCCGATCTTGATCGGAACGGCGGTGGCTACCTTCTTCACCGGAGCCAACTTCAGCGTCAATCCTGAGGCGCTCACCAACCTCGACGGTGGCAGCCAAAACGTCTCCACCTGGCTCCCCTACGACGTACCCGGTGTCGGTCCCGTGCAGTTGCGCGGCCTCGAGGCGGTGCTCAATCCGATGAACCTTGTCTTCGGTCTCGCCGTCTTCTTCCTCACCCGTGTCACCGCACTCCTCTACTTCATCAATAACATCACCGACCCTGAGGTGAGACGTGTCGCCCGGAAGCGTGTCCCCGCCAATGCGATCTGCTTCCTCGTCACCTTCCTCGCCTTCCTCATCTACGTCCTCCTCGGCAAGGGCTTTGCCGTCGATCCGCAGACGTCGGAGGTCTATATGGAGCCGTATAAGTACTGGCACAACCTGATCCAGCAGCCCGCCCTCCTCATCGCCCTCCTCATCGGCGTCGTCCTGGTGCTCTACGGCATAGGCGTGACGGTCTTCAAGAAGGACTCCACCAAGGGTATCTGGTACCACGGCATCGGTGTCGTGGTGGCGGTGACGGTGATCTTCCTCCTCGCCGGGTGGAATAACACCGCCTACTACCCCTCCTTTGGAGACTTGCAGAGCTCGCTGACGATCCGCAACTCCTCCTCCTCGCAGTACACCCTCAATACGATGATGTACGTCTCCTTCCTGATCCCCTTTGTCCTCGGCTACATCATCTACGTGTGGCGCAAGATGGACTTCCACAAGATCAATGAGTCGGAGATGGCGAAGGACGAGAAGTACTGATCGCCCCCCATCCCTAAGAACTATCGAGGGTGCAGTCTGACCTGTCAGGCTGCACCCTCTCTCTCTATCTGTGACCTCCGCAGGTATCCTCACGTTGGCATCAAGGCTCTGACTAATACCGGTAATAGAGAAAACTATAGTCGGTAATAGTCGACACTAAACCCGGTAATAGAGAAATCTAATACCGGGTTTAGAAAT
>NZ_CAKRLH010000054.1 GCF_934359325.1 uncultured Porphyromonas sp. | reverse complement strand
GGCAAGGAGATATTTCGTACCTTTGCCCCCGCGTTTCACCTCCAGGGTCGAGTACCTCTCGGAGAGACCGTGGGACGCATGACACTCATTATTATATATACCCATAGATTATGGCAACAGTTATCAGACTGCAGAGACACGGTCACAGAGCCTACGCTTTCTACTCGATCGTCGTCACACACCGTAGAGCACCCCGCGATGGTCGTTTCATCGAGAAGCTGGGCACCTACAACCCCAATACCGATCCCGCCGTCGTGGATCTCAATTTTGAGCGCGCGCTCTACTGGATCGAGCAGGGCGCTCAGCCCTCAGACACCGTGCGCAGCATCCTCTCCCGTGAGGGCGTGATGATGATGAAGCACCTCCGTGGAGGAGTACGCAAGGGCGCCTTCTCCGAGGAGGAGGCTCAGAAGCGCTTCGACGAGTGGATGAAGGCAAAGAAGAGCTCTTACGAGAGCGAGAAGGAGAAGGTCGAGTCCGCCAAGCGTGACACTGCCAAGAAGCTCCTCGATGCAGAGCGCAAGATCAATGAGGCTCGTGCCAAGGCGATCTCCGAGAAGCAGGCCGAGGCCAAGAAGGCCGCTGAGGAGGCTGCCGCTGCCGAGGCTGCTGCTGAGGCTCCCGCTGAGGAGGCTCCTGCCGAGGAGGCAGCTCCTGAGGCACCCGCCGCAGAGTAACCTCGCCACAAGATACAAGCCGAGGGGGTCCGCACGACATCGTGCGGACCCCCTTCGTCATATCCTGCCTGCCACATCCCTGGTAACTCCTACCAAGCGACCATCACAGGCTGCTCTATCGGACATCCCGGCGAAGAGAGTGCAAATATACCACCTCCACCTCCCCTCCTTGTCTCTTATTTGCAGTTAGCTCCCTTTCCCATCTATTATTGTCACTTCTTTTGATCTAACATTTACGACATGTTAAGTTGCAATGCACAGTTGGCATTTTTTCGTCCGTTTGACTGGCGGAACTGTTAAAACAGCTGCTGTGCGTGAGAACGCCCTGCAAATACTTGTAGGTTTCTCTAAAAAGGATTAACATTGGAGGTAGCTGGCAAAGAGTCCGAATGGCACTTTAAATATCTGAGAAACGCCACGATGAAGCCTGATTTTGTTTCGTAATCAGTGGCGCGGTTTCAGTTTTTTTATCATAGGTGTTCTTCGCTACTCTTTGTGAGTTGACGAACTTAGACTGCGGGTTGTATCATCCGACAGCTGACTTACTTAATCATCAATAGCAAGTATGAAAAGGAAAATCGAACTGCTACTGGCCTTCCTTCTGCTATCGATCAGTTGTGCTTTTGCTCAGAAGTTGACCGTCAAGGGTACGGTCCTCGATGAGACAGGCGAAACGATCATAGGAGCGACGATACGTGAGAAGGGCGTAGAGAAAAATGGGGCCGCCACGGACATGGATGGCCACTTCACCTTGACGGTGAATCAAGGAGCGACGTTGATCGTCTCCTATGTGGGATACAAGACCAAGGAGGTCAAGGCGAAAGCCACGCTGACCATCAAGCTGGAGCCCGACGCACAGCTCCTCGAGGGCGTCACCGTAGAGACCGGGTACAGTAAGATCGACCGCCGCCTCTTCACCGGATCGGCTGATAAGATCGATGCTAAGAACGCTCTCGTCGATGGTGGTACTGATATCGCTAAGATGCTTCAGGGTAAGGCCGCCGGTATCCAGGTGCAGAACGTCTCCGGTACCTTCGGTGCGGCTCCTAAGATCCGTGTCCGCGGTGCCTCCTCCATCTATGGTGACACCAAGCCGCTCTGGGTGGTTGATGGTGTGGTACTTGAGGATGTGGTGGATGTCAGCCCCGACGACCTCTCCTCCGGTAATGCTGCCACGCTGATCTCCTCTGCTGTTGCCGGGCTTAATACCGACGATATCGCTTCTTTTGAGATCCTGAAGGATGCCTCTGCCACCGCACTCTATGGTGCACGTGCGATGAATGGTGTGATCGTCATCACCACGAAGAAGGGAAAGCAGGGGACTGCGAGAGTCAGCTACAGCGGCGAGTTTACCCTCCGCGAGAGACCCCGCTACTCGGACTACAATATCCTCAACTCTGCCGAGCAGATGGGTGTCTATATGGAGCTTTACCGTAAGGGCTTCCTCAATTACGCCAATACGGTGCGCAACCAGAATGCGGGTGAGTTCTATGTCATGAGCCGACTGCTTAGTCAGTACGATCCCAATACCGACTCTTTCGGTATGCCTAATACGACAGAGGCAAAGCTTGATTTCCTCCAGGCTGCTGCTATGAGAAACACCGACTGGTTCTCAGAGCTCTTCCGCAACGCCATCCAGCAGAACCATGCTGTGAGTATCTCCGGCGGTACGGATAAGGCTCATTTCTATGGGTCGCTCTCCCTCTTCAATGACCCGGGTTGGTCCATCGCTGATAAGGTGCAGAGGTATACTGCGAACTTTAACCTTGGCTACAAGTTTACCGATAAGCTGGGACTGAACTTCAATACCTCCAGCTCCTATCGTGATCAGAAGGTGCCGGGGACTAATGCTCGTACCTTTGACTCTTACAATGGTACCTATGTCCGCGACTTTGATATCAACCCCTTCAGCTACGCACTCAATACCTCTCGTACGATGAGGGTCCGGGGTGGTGACGGCAATCTCTTCTACTACCGTCGCAATTACGCTCCCTTCAATATCATCAACGAGCTGGAGAATAATACGATCGGCATCACGATGCTGGACTCTAAGTTTCAGGCAGAGCTGACCTATCAGCCGATCAAGCAGCTGGAGCTGAGTGCCCTCGGATCTGCTCGATTCGTGAAGACCTCGCAGCAAAATAGAGTCACTGAGCACTCCAATAAGGCGATGGCTTATCGAGCTACCGATGACTCCTCCGTGATCGATAACAACTCATACCTCTATAGGGATCCGGAGCAGGTCAATTCGTATCCTCAGGTGGTCCTCCCCAATGGTGGATTCTACGACACTCAGGATGACATCCTGCGCAACTACTACTTCAGAGCTACCGCCAATTACAATAATATCTTCAACGAAGATCATATTACTAATATGATGGTCGGTAGTGAGGTGAAGTATGCCGATCGTGAGCATAGGTGGACCGATGGCTATGGTATGCAGTACGACAAGGGACTGACCCCCAATACCGACTACCGGATCCTTAAGCAGCTCATCGAGCAGGGTGGCAATTACTACGGGCTCTATAATAGCTATGATCGCTTTGTGGCCTTCTTTGCCACCGCTTCCTACTCTTATCAGGGAAAGTACACCCTCAACCTCACAGGACGTGTCGATGGATCTAACCTCCTCGGCAAGGCTCGCAGCTCCAGATGGCTGCCTACATGGAACGTCTCCGGATCTTGGAATATCCGTGAGACCCTCTTCCCGATGAACAACACCGTCTCCAGAGCCCTGCTGCGTGCTACCTATGGTCTGACGGCATCTATGGGACCGGCACGTAACTCTCTGCCGGTCTTCTACAGCGGTCGTACTTTCCGTGGGCTTACCTCGAGAGACGAGACCCTCACCTACATTGATGCGCTCGGCAATAGCGACCTGACGTGGGAGAAGCAGTATGAGTTTAATGTCGGAGGCGACCTCGGACTATTCAACAACCGTGTCAGTCTGAGCATGGACGCTTACTGGCGTAAGGGCTTCGACCTTATCGGTCTTGTCACCACCTCAGGTATCGGTGGTCAGGAGCGTAAGTGGGGTAACTCCGCCAATATGGACAGCCATGGTATCGAGTTTACCCTTAATACCACCAACGTGGATACCGGTGACTTTGCTTGGAATAGTAACCTGACTTTCTCTTGGAACGAGAATAAGATTACCAAGCTGGATGCCATCCCTACCGTAGGAACTCTGACTCGTCAGGGAGGTGCTCCACGTGAGGGCTATCCTGTGCGCTCCCTCTTCTCTCTCCCCTTCCGTGGTCTTGATGACACCGGTATGCCTACCTTCTGGTTGGGTGAGAAAGATGAGGATGGCAAGGAGATTGTCGGCTATAAGGGGATCAACTTCCAGAATAATCAGGACCTTGATTACCTGAAGTATGAGGGCTCGATCGATCCTACCATCGTCGGTGGTTTTGACAACACCTTCCGGTACAAGGATTTTGGCCTCTCTTTCTACTTCACCTATCAGGCTGGTAGCGTGATTCGTCTCCCCGATGACTTCTCGACTTGGTACTCTGATCAGTCTACCATGCCCCGTGAGATGCTCAATAGGTGGCAGGTGCCCGGTGATGAGAAGACGACAAATATCCCGGCCATCCAGAGCCGCTGGAGACTCTACGATGAGGGGACAGATGTCAGCTGGGCTTACACCGGTTACAACTACAGTGACATCCGAGTGGCTAAGGGTGACTTCTTCCGTCTGAAGGATATCACGCTCTCCTACAATCTTCCGCGAGACTTCCTTAAGGAGTACCTCAGCATCAATAGTGCCACCTTGCGCTTTGTGGCTTCCAATGTCTGGCTGATCTATGCCGACAAGAAGCTCAATGGCGTGGATCCTGAGTTTGCCAATACCGGTGGTGTGGCTATGCCTACACCGCACCAGTATACACTGACTCTGCGCCTTGGATTCTAAAGTACCCCACTCTGACTGAAATACCCGATAAGTATGAAAAAAATAATATATCACGTAATTGGTCTGGGACTGATCTCGCTCTCCCTCGTGAGTTGCGATAGGTTCCTGAGCCAGGCGCCGGATGATCGTACGCAGATCAACGATGTGCCGGCTGCCAAGGAGCTGGCTGTCACCGCCTATCCCGAGTATCACTATGCCCCTCTCTTTGAGCTCCGCTGCGACAATGTCGCTGACCTCAGCTCAAGGCTCTCGCCTTTCAATAGTTTTGATGAAAATATGTATCTCTATGAGGAGACGGTCAAGAGTACCTATCAGGACTCTCCTCAGGGATACTGGCGCTCCTGCTATGAAGCCGTCGCTGCGGCCAATCAGGTGCTTTATGACTTAGACCGAGTAGGTGCTAAGGGCGAGCAGGCTGATGCCACCCGTGGAGAGGCTCTCGTCGCTCGTGCCTATGCCATGTATATGCTGGCACAGACCTTTACCATCCCCTACGATCCGGCCACAGCAGGCAAGGATCTGGGACTCCCCTACCCACTTGTCCCCGAGAATAAGCTGATCCAGGAGTATGAGCGCGGTACGCTGCAGGAGCTCTACGATAAGATCGCTAAGGACTTCGAGGAGGGAAGTAAGCTGATACGTGACGACTATAGTGTCGTAAAGTATCACTTCAATAGACAGGCTACTGCCGCCTTCGGTACCCGTCTCTACAGGACTCTCCAGAAGTGGGATAAGGTGATCGAGCTGGGTAATGAGGCTATGGGTAATGACCCCAGTCTCTATGTCCGCACCATCAATGACCCCAACTCCTTCTACATGGGTACGACCAGTGAGATGGCACAGATCTGGGGTATGGAGACAGAGCCCGCCAACTTCCTTGTGTCTGTACTCGTCTCGAGCTGGTGTCGTAACTATCAGGGACGATGGCGTTATGGTGCATCCTGGCCTGCTGAGGGTAGACCGGGTCTGGCAAGGACTATATTCTGGGGACCCAACTTCCTCAATACTCCCGAGCCTGGTAAGGTTAATAAGGTTCAGGCCGCTTATCCATTTTATGGGAGTGCGTACAATGCCTTTGCTCCTAAGATTGAGGAGCACTTTGAGATGACCGATAAGACAACCCAAACAGGCTTTATCCACACTCAGGCGATCCTCTTTAGTGGGGATGAGGTACTCTTCAATATGGCGGAGGCCTACACGATGAAGAATGACTTTGCCAAGGTCGAGCAGCTGCTTCAGATCTTCGTTTCTCACTTTATGAAGGGGTATGATGAGTCTGACCCGTTGTACAAGGTGACGAAGGAGAAGATCGTTAACTTCTATCAGGACAAGGTGGGTAAGATCTTACCCGATCCGGTCTATGGGATAGAGATCAATACCTTCAATCCTTCCTTTGAGACCACTCCTGAGCAGGAGATGTACCTGCGTGCCTGCGTGGATATGAAGCGTATCGCCACTATCCACGATGGTATGCGCTGGATGGACAATAGGCACTTCCGTATGGACATTGTCCACAATGTCCTCTCGCAGGGTAACGCCAAGCAGGAGTATATCGTACTGAGAGGTACCGATCCTCGCTATGCCTACCAGCTTCCGTCCAACGTACTTCCCTACCTGGAGAAGAATCCGGGTTACGAGAAGGACTTAGAGAGAATCTCCAAGTAATCGATCATCCATTATTATGAGATACATGAATTATATACATGGCTCCCTCCTCGTGCTGATCGGATCAGTACTGCTCCTCGGAGGATGCAAGAAGGAGGAGGACCTCACCGCTCCGGACTTCCAGAGAGAGACTGCGCTGCTCAAGAGGTATCAGACCCCACTCGACAAGTGGATCAAGGCAGAGTATACCGATCCATACAACATCGAGGTCATCTGGAGGTGGGACACCAAGGAGGCCGGATATAACAGTAACTATATCCCTCCGAGACCCGAGAACGTCCAGCCCTTCCTGACTATGCTGAAGCAGACTTTCATCAAGACCTATCAGGAGGAGATGGGGAACTCGTTTATCAAGCCGCTCATCCCTAAGCAGTTTATGCTGCTTGGCGAGTGGGGTTACCAATTTGGCTCCCGCCGTCTTGCTCAGGCAGAGGCCGGTAGTAAGTTTGTCTTCTACGGCGTTGACTACTGGGATCAGAAGGAGGATGACCAGTATCCCGGTGTGGAGTATCCCTTCGTCCGCGAGGCGGTCCACACGATGTTCCATGAGTTTGGTCATATTCTGCATCAGAATAAGAAGTTCACCGAGGACTTCCAGTCTGTGTCCAAGAAGCACTATACCATCCGCTGGACTGACTTTAGTGATACTGAGGCAAGGGTTAAGGGATTTACCTCCAATTACTCCATGCTTAATCATAACGAGGACTTCGTAGAGATCCTAGCTTTCTACATCACCATGACCCCCGAGCAGTGGGACGCTCACATCTCCACGGGTGTCGAGGCGGCTGAGAAAGAGCTGGTCCTCAATCCTGACCATGATCCGAATCCCGTTGATCCTAAGGAGGCTGAGGAGGGTAGGCAGGCTATCCTTACCAAGCTCGCTATGGTGAGGGACTACCTCAAGGCTACCTGGAATATTGATCTCGATGAGATCCGTGATGCTGCACTTAAGAATGCCGAGATGGCACTTAAGAATCCTGAGATTATCCCTCAGAGCTCGGCTTCCACGCGCTCGTATGTGATCGCACCCTTCTATGCTGTGAGTCCCTACACACACAATCGCGTATTGTGTGCGACCGGACAGCACAAGGAGGACGGCAGTCCTCTTACTGAGGCACAGCTTGATGCCAGCAAAAGAAATTGAGGCTAATCCTTCTAAATGAGATTTCAGATATGAAAAAACTTAATATATCCACTCTCATCAGCAGCACTCTGCTCGGCACCCTCTTGGTCGTGGCTCTTGGTCTCACCGGGTGTGACAATAAGCAGGAGCTGCTCTTCGGTGAGACAAATAATGGTCGAGCACTTGATCTGCTCGAGCAGTGTGAGAAGACCCTGCTTGCCAATCCTAATGGCTGGCAGATGACTTACAAGGTCCCCAAGAAGACGATAGGAGGTGAGTATACCGTCCAGATGCTCTTTGGGGAGAATAAGTCGGTAAAGATGTGGGCGGACTACCTTGATGAGCCTACCACCTCCACCTATGCGCTCTCCCTCTACAGTGGTCCGATGATCTCCTTTGATACACCGGGTGCGCTGACGGTCCTTGCTGACCCGTCCCTTCAGCCCAATCCCAGTATCAAGAAGGGTGAGGGATACTGGGGAGAGAATGACTTCATCATCTACTCTGTATCTCCGGAGAAGATTGTCCTCAAGGGACTCAAGTACGGTGAGAAGGTCGAGCTCATCCCCCTCAAGGCGCCGGCAGGTCTCTCCAATAATGGGATCACGGGGCTTATCCATACTCTTGCCAATCAGCTGACTCAATATGGATCAGCAGTGGTGCTGATGAATGGTGAGCAGCCACTCAACTCTATCTCCTTTGATGTCTCGGCTCTTAAGTCCTTGGTGTCATCTACCAATCCGACGAACTTCACGATGATACTTGCCCCTATGAATGAGGGTGAGGAGGAGAAGGAGTTTGTAGTCTCTTATGCGGAGGGCGGCTTCCATCTGGAGCCGGCTCTTGAGGTGGACGGAAAGTCTTACTCCGACTTTGTCTACGACGAGGAGGGTAAGCGTTTTTCAGCCAAGGATAATCCTAAGGTTTGGATCAACCTCTCTCCGCTTCCACTTATGCTTCGCCCCGGAGGCTACTTCACGAATGGCTTCTTTGTTTTAAATGATGCAGATAATATTACCATGAACTTCTTAGGCAAGATTGGGGCTGTCCTTCCCGGATTCGTGACTCTCCAGTGGTACTTGCAGTCTGGCCTCAAGGAGTTTGACTTTATGTGCAAGGATGAGAATGGCAAGGCTTTCTGGCCCGGTATTACCTATGAGCTTGAGGAGGTAGCTCCATATGAGGGTATTTACAGCCTCAAGTTCACAGGGACGACACATGATCTGATAGGCAATGCCCTCCGCGCAGAGGATCTCAATGCCGTCTCCCTCTTTACAGCATTCTTTACCACTGCAGGAGGGGATGATAATAAGGTCATGATTACCTTGCAAGATCCGGATAACGGCATCGTACGTATTCAGGAGATTAATTCACAGTATAAACTTTGGGTTGACTTCAGATTTATTGAGAACTAAATGAGTCCGCGAGACTTTTGACTACATTATGAGGAGCGCATCTGATGAGGGTGCGCTCCTCTCTTGTCTGGTATCTTACATAGAAATCATTCTATCGGAAGTACACGGCATACTCGACTCGGCTTCTTCTTCCCGACTGACATACGTCTACTCCTCTAATGAGACCTTTGAAAAATGGGGGGATAATGAGACGCTCTTTCTTGGATGATTTCTCCAGGAAAGAGCGTCTCTTAGGATTTCTGAGCGACTTTTTGGGGCGTTTTTTCGTCAAAAGGGCGTGAGGAGTGCCTTTTCCCTCACTTTTTGAGGTTATTTCAGCCCTCGGGACTAATTTATGTCCCGAGGGCTGAAATAACCCAGGACTGACGCACTTGAGCTTAACAGTAAAGGATCTGATACTCGTTAGAGAGGCTAACCTAAAAGGATGGGTGGTCTCACTTATCGGTCATCTTCGTTGTGACGGCGACCTGCAAGGGAGCGGGCATCCTCGGCGCCGGGGAGTATCGTATCGAGCCGGGTAGAGTTCGGTGAAGTCTAAACCCGATATTAGTGATCACTAAACCCGGGTTTAGTGATCACTAATATCGGGTTTAGTTTGGGGGCGCAGGGCTGACGCATCTGAGTGGTACAGAAACCATTCAACTCATTGTAAAGAGTGGTGAACGATGCACCCCGACAGGGGTGCCCGCTTTTTAG
>NZ_CAKRLH010000053.1 GCF_934359325.1 uncultured Porphyromonas sp. | reverse complement strand
GTCGGCGAGGAGGCCACGCCGGACTCCCCTCTCCGGACGATACAGACCTACTACGAGCAGCAGTGGATCGCCCGAGGGATCTCGATCAAGTACCTCCGGCTGCTCCTGGACCGCCTGCCCGACGAGCCTGTCGAGCCGGAGGTGGAGATCGAGCCGGACAGCTACAGGAGCTACGGCAGATCCAGACGGTCAGAGCTGGTGGATAAGGGGAGCCGAGGAGAAGAAGAGTAATCAGACAGACTACAGATGCCATACATCACACTATACCCGGCACTGATCCGGGATGCACTCAAGAGCGTCCGATACCCCGGTGAGGATTCGGACATCGTCACCTCCGGGATGGTGGAGGACAATATCAGGATCGAGGAGGGCAAGGTCTCCCTCTCCATCCGCTTCAAGAAAAGTCGGGATCCCTTCCACAAGAGTGTCCTGAGGGCAGCGGAGGCGGCGCTGAAGCGAGAGATCTCACCCGACCTCGAGGTGGAGATCACTCCCCTATTCCCTGAGCCGACTCCCACAGCCGATGAGGAGCCGCCACTACAGGGGGTAAAGAATATCATCGCCATCGCCTCCGGCAAGGGTGGCGTCGGGAAGAGCACCGTCACGACCAATCTCGCAGTCTCTCTCGCCGCACTCGGATACAGGGTGGGACTGCTGGACGCAGACATCTTCGGTCCCTCGATCCCCCGTATGCTCGGTGTACAGGAGTACAGACCGTGGCTCGACGAGGTGGACGGCAAGGAGCTGATCCACCCGGCAGAGGCGTATGGGGTCAAGGCTCTCTCCATCGGACACTTTGTCGACTCGGATCAGGCACTCGCCTGGCGCGGATCCATGGCATCCAATGCCCTCGGTCAGCTGATCCGTGAGGGAAACTGGGGCGAGCTGGACTATCTCCTCCTTGACCTCCCTCCCGGCACGTCGGACATACAGCTAACACTGGTCCAGACACTTCCCATCACTGGGGCGATCATCGTGACTACTCCTCAGAGCGTGGCAACGGACGATGCGATCAAGGCGATCAATCTCTTCCGCTTGGATCAGGTCTCGGTGCCGATCCTCGGCGTGGTGGAGAATATGTCGTGGTTTACCCCCGCCGAGCTGCCGGATCACAAGTACCGGATCTTCGGCGAGGGGGGCGGAGAGGCTCTAGCAGAGATCACCGGGAGTACGCTGCTGGGACAGATCCCTCTCGTACAGAGCGTACGCGAGGGAGGTGATGAGGGGAAGCCGGTCGCCCTACGAGAGACGGTGTCGGGGCTTGCTTTCCGTCACGTGGCAGAGCAGATGATCGGAGCGGTAGAGGAGCGCAACAGGCTGCTCCCTCCGACCCATCAGGTAAAGGTCAATAAGTAACATCAAGACACACTCTAATCAGGAACGTCATGTCAAATAGCACTTCCTACAGGCGAAGCGATGGCAAGTCGATGCTCGGCTTCCTCAAGGGGGTCAATCCCGCTGTGTACCTATTTGGAGCCACTGTGCTGTCACTCATCTTAGCCAACTCCCCCTGGAGCAGTTATTACTTCTCGCTGCTTGAGACTCCGATCAATCTTCAGATAGGAGACTGGCAGGTCTTTAGCCACCACGGGAGGACGATGAACCTGGGCGAGTTCATCAACGACGCCCTGATGTGTTTCTTCTTCTTCTCCGTAGGTCTGGAGATCAAGCATGAGATGGTGGGCGGGTCCCTGTCGGACTTCAAGACAGCAAACCTGCCGGTCCTGGCTGCCATCGGCGGTATGGTGATACCGGTCGCCTGCTTCGCTCTCGTGGAGAGCGGCAATCCCACTGTACTGAGAGGTGCCGCCATCCCGATGTCTACCGATATTGCCTTCTCTCTTGCGGCTCTCGGACTGCTGGGCAGTCGTGTACCTACGACGCTGAAGGTATTCCTGATGGCGCTGGCCGTCGTGGACGATATCGGCGGGATCCTTGTCATTGCGATCTTCTACTCTGAGGGACTGGCTCTCTTCCCGCTGCTGATCGCTGCAGCCCTGCTGATCTTCACCCGCTTCTGTGGTCAGAGGGGAGTGTACCAGCAGTGGTTTTACTATCTGATGTTCTTCTTCGTCTGGCTCTGCTTCCTCCACGGGGGCATCCACACGACGATCGCCGGCGTACTGCTCGCCTTCTGCGTGCCTTACGTCCCGATGGGTGTACCGAAGGATCTGATGGACCAGATCAATGTGGCTAGGCAGCACTTCGACACCTATCCTGTGGAGCACAGCAAGAATAGAGTCTACATGTCTGCCTCACAGC
Source organism: uncultured Porphyromonas sp. (assembly GCF_934359325.1). Taxonomy (GTDB): domain Bacteria; phylum Bacteroidota; class Bacteroidia; order Bacteroidales; family Porphyromonadaceae; genus Porphyromonas_A. Next base: position 7,259 of record NZ_CAKRLH010000053.1, on the reverse strand, counting down.
TCGACACACTCACGCAGCTGCGCAACACCTCATCCAAGGTGGTCAGCCCGGTGCAGCGGATGAATGTCAACATCAGCCCCTTCGTGAATTATGTCGTGCTGCCGCTCTTTGCCTTCTCCAATGCCGGTATCGCACTCGGAGATGTGCCGCTGAGTGACTTTGCCGGCGGAGTACCCTTCGCGGTGATGCTGGGTCTGGTGGTCGGTAAGCCGCTCGGGATCTTCCTCTTCACCTGGCTCTTCACCAAGCTCGGCGTGGTCAGCTTCCCTCCGGGCATGACAAAGCGAAACCTGCTTGGCATAGGGATGTTTGCCGGTATCGGCTTTACCGTATCTCTCTTTGTAGCGACCCTTGCCTATCCCGCATCGCTCGGTGCCATTGGTGTCGAGTATCTCAATGACGCCAAGCTCGGTATCCTCCTCGGGAGCTTGATCTCAGGTGTCGTTGCCTACTACTACATGCGTGCCGTGCTGAATAAGGAGGTAAAGGAGGGGCGTGGTGCTGCCAGCCCGGAGTATCAGGCTTACCTGAAGACTCAGTCCGGTCATCCTCAGGAAGAGAAGTGACTTATAATAGATGAGTAGAGGAGATCATCAGATACTCAAGTCCGTACTTCTCCTCCTCGCTGCGTCAGGACTTGCCTTTGGGGTAACTTTTACCCTGAGAGAGCTATTCCCCTCCCTTGGGGTCAAGGTATTCAACCCTCTGAGTGACCTCTTCCCCACACCGGGAGGAGAGGTGGCTCAGGGGGTCGATACGCCACCCGAGGATCCTCTGCTGGCCGAGGCGATGCGGCGCGATAGCCTCGAGCGTCTCGAGAGTGAGGCGACGGAGGAGGCAACCGACACACTGCAAGTAGACAGTGTCGTGAAGCGAACCGCTGCCGGACTGATCCCGATCGGACTGACCGACTACTCGGGAGGGACGGCGCTCACCCGACTGAGGGAGATCCTCGCAGCGGCGGAAGAGGAGCCGGTCAATGTGGCATTCCTCGGCGACTCCTTTATCGAGGGAGATATCTTAGTGGAGCACTTCCGCGAAGCTCTCCAGGCACGCTACGGAGGCGGAGGAGTCGGCTATGTGCCACTCACCTCCGTCACGGCACGCTTCCGACAGACGATCAAGCACCGCTTCTCGGGGTCGTGGGTGGATGATAATGCCCTCAAGCACCCGCGGGGCAGCCACTTCCTGATCACTGGTTCCTACCAGCAGGCGGTCGGGGAGGCCGAGGTCAGCTACGAGAATAAACGTCCGGTCGATCGGGCGACACTCCTTTACTCATCAGAGGACAGCCTACTGCTCAGTGCTACCGTGAATGGCGGCACACCGACAGAGGTCTCCCTTCCCCCGACGGGAGACAACCTGCGTAGCGTGAAGATGGGAGGACAGGTCTCTTCGCTTCGCCTTGGTCTCCCACAGTCAGAGGGGACCAGGCTCTACGGGGTCTGCATGGACGGAGACAAGGGTGTGCGAGTAGATAATATGAGCCTGAGGGGCTCATCGGGTCTGCAGCTGGGATCGGTCTCCCCTACCCTCTCAAGTGATCTCCACAGTATCCGACCCTACCACCTGATCGTGCTGGCTTATGGACTCAATGTGGTGAGCCCGAAGGATCTCCACAACGACTATGGCTACTATTATAAGGGGATGGATCGAGTACTCTCCCGTCTCCACGAGATCTACCCGGAGGCGATCTTCCTGATCCTCTCGATCTCCGACAGAGGGCAGATGTACGACGGCGAGGTCTATACGCTTCCCGGCGTCCCAAGGATGGTGGAGGTACAGGAGCGACTGGCGAAGAGGTACCATGCCCTTTTCTTCAATACCTATGGCACCATAAGATCGATGGGCGGGATCCGAAGCTTCGTCTCCAAGGGATGGGCGGCAAAGGACTACACTCACCTCAGCTCTGCCGGTGGTCGGGAGCTCTCCAAGCGGCTCGTGCAGGACTTGGTGGAGAGCCCCATCGACCAGCTGACCGGACAGGTGGCTGAGACTCCCCTCGAGGAATCACTCCTCCCGACTCAAGCAGTGATGGAGAAGCAGCCGAAGGCCTCAGATGACACGCTGGAGCAGGATAAGACCTCCACAGCTCCGGAGAGCACGGCAGAGAAGGACTCCATCTAAGGTCATGCGGAGACATTCCCCATTCCACTCACTCAGGCTGCAGCTGCTGACCCTACTGATGATCAGCACGGGGACTACGCTCGAGGCTCAGCAGGAGTCCCAGCACGATCTCTACCGACAGGAGCGTGCGGTCAGGATAGTAGCCCCCAGCGGTTACCTCGATCCTGTATGGCAGCGCTGCTCGACCCCGGGCGGGAGCGATCACGTGATCGTGCTCCACTTAGGTGACTCGCACGTACAGGCGGGGTTCTTCACGATGCCGATCCGGGAGTACTTCGGACGACAGTTTGGCCTGTCGGGACCCGGTCTGATTGCCCCCTACCGTCTACTGGGGACCAATGAGCCTCGCCATCTAAGGCTGGAGGGACGGCGAGGTGGCTATGCTACCGATCAGATCACCCGCAGATCCTATGCCGGAGAAGGTCCCACAGGGATAGAAGTAAGGTCGACCACCTCCCGCCCTCAGGAGGTGACGCTCTCCTCAAGCGAGGGCATCCGATTTGATCGGGTGGTGGTCCTCCACGGACACAACGACCGAGCCTTTTCTCTCGCAGGGGACTGGGCAGACACCCCACGCAGACCCTTCTCCCTCCTCACTTCAAGCTTCTTCGAGACGGACACGCTTGATCTGAAGAGCAGCGTCACCTCCACTAAGCTGGTAATCCCCTCACGGGCGACATTTTATGGAGCAAGCCTGGAGAGTCGAACTCCGGGGGTGACCGTACACACCCTGGGACACAACGGTGCCACCTATCAGACCTACCTAAAGGATCACTTCACCGGATCCGTATCGAAGCTAAAGCCGGATCTGATCATCATCTCTCTCGGGACCAATGATGCCATGGGACGAGTCAGTTCGTCGGCAGTAAGGTCATCGGTCAGATGCCTTGTCGATCAACTGAGGAGAAACTGCCCTGAGGTGCGGATCGTCCTATCCACTCCCCTTATGAGCTACGTCTCACGTCGTCGGGGTCGCACCGCTCCCAATCCCAACGTCAAGCAGGTCTCCCGCGCCATCACAGAGGAGGCAAAGGCGCTCGGTGTTGGATACATAGATACATTCGAGATCTTCGGCGGAGAGAGCGGAGCCGACAGACTGGTATCCGATGGGCTGCTCCGCAGTGACCGGATCCACCTAACCACTGAGGGATACAAGGCTCTCGGAAACTCCATAGCCGATGCGCTCGCCAAGGACTACAAGCGCTACCTCGGCTCTCGCGCAATGACCAACTAACGCATCCCATGTGGCAACAAATCACAGAGCTACTGACCTACGACCCGAGCTCGCCCCTACTCTTCAATAGCGGGCTCTTCTTGGTCCTCTTCCTCCTCTTTGTCCCGGTATTCTACCTGCTCCGGCGACACCACCTCCCGAGGACCATCTGGGTGGTGCTCTTCTCCCTCTACTTCTATTACCTCTCCAGCGGAGTCTACTTCGTCCTCCTAATCCTCTTAGCCACGACCGACTTCATCATCGGACGACAGATAGCACGGTGCCAGAGCAGATCGGGGAAGAAGGGCTGGCTCATCCTCAGCCTACTCCTCGACCTCGGGCTGCTCTGCTACTTCAAGTACACCAATTTCCTCTACGACTCCTTTGCCCCGCTCTTTGGAGCAAGTCCGGAGGGGCGGCACTTCGACATCTTCCTCCCGGTGGGGATCTCATTCTTCACCTTCCAGTCCCTGAGCTACGTGATCGACATCTATCGGGGAAAGATAGATCCCCTGAAGCGATGGATCGACTACCTCTTTTACATCTCCTTCTTCCCACAGCTGGTAGCCGGTCCGATCGTCCGGGCGGTCGACTTCATCCCTCAGATCCACCGGATCCCCCGGGTGAGCCGTGAGGACTTCGGGCGGGGACTCTTCTTGATCCTCTGCGGACTGCTCAAGAAGGGGGTGATCTCCGACTACATCTCGCTCAACTTCGTCGACCGAGTCTTCGATCAGCCACTGCTCTACAGTGGGTTTGAAAACCTGATGGGAGTCTACGGCTATGCGCTACAGATCTACTGCGACTTCTCCGGATACTCCGACATCGCCATCGGACTGGCGCTATGGATGGGGTACCACTTCAATACCAACTTTGACTTCCCCTACAAGTCAGCCACGATCACCGAGTTTTGGCGGCGCTGGCACATCTCCCTATCCTCCTGGCTGAGAGACTACGTCTACATTTCTCTGGGAGGTAATCGGAAGGGGAAAGTAAGGACCTACATCAATCTCCTCATCACGATGCTCCTCGGAGGGCTGTGGCACGGAGCTAATATCCGCTTCGTCCTCTGGGGAGCCATGCACGGAGTGGCACTTGCGATACACAAGTTCTTCCTCAGCCTCTTCCCACGACTGGGTCGCACCGGTGCCGAGATGAGCCCGATCTGGCGGGTCGTCTCCGTGATCATCACCTTCCACTTCGTCTGCTTCACCTGGATCTTCTTCCGTATGGGGTCGATTGATGGTGTATGGGACATGCTGACGATGATCACGGAGGAGTTCCACCCCGAGGTGATCCCACAGTTCTTCGCAGGGTATCGGATGGTGACGGCACTCATCGTCATCGGCTTCGGACTCCACTTCTTCCCGGACAGGTGGCGGCTGGCGATCCAGGGGAGCGTGATGCGTGCACCCCTCTGGGTGCAGACGCTGCTCTTTGCAGCCGTGCTGGTGATCCTCACACAGTTCCGGAGCGCCGGCGTCCAGCCCTTTATCTACTTCCAGTTCTGACACATACCCATTAAGGATCAAAAACTGTCCCCCTGTACAGAGATGGTAAGTATGGAGAAAAAAACCCACAAATCTGTGTTAACTTCAAAAATAATACATATCTTTGGACCACAAGAGTAACAAGAACAACATTCAATCACTTTTCAAAACATCTTTACAATCGTCATGAAAAAGCACAATTTCACTGCAGGACCCTGTATCCTGGATGAGGGTGTGATCAAGGAGGCCGCTCGTGCGGTGCTCAACTACAACGGCACAGATCTCTCCGTGATCGAGATCTCCCACCGTAGCAAGACCTTCCAAGACACGCTCGCTGAGACCACAGCACTCTTCAAGGAGGTGCTCGAGATCCCTGATACACACACGGTCTTCTTCCTCGGAGGAGGTGCCAGCCTGCAGTTTTATGCTCACGCAGTCAATTTCCTCAAGAAGAAGGCTGCCTATGTCGATACCGGCAACTGGGCTCACAAGGCCATCGAGGAGGCTAAGGTCGTAGGCGACGTCGACGTAATCGCCAGCAGTCGTGATGACAATTACACCTTCTACCCCGAGCTCCCGAAGCTCTCACCCGACGAGTACGACTACCTCCACTTCACCACCAATAATACCATCTACGGTACAGAGCTGCGTGAGGATCCTGAGGTGGGTGTGCCACTGATCGCCGATATGTCCTCTGACATCTTCACCCGTCACATCGACTTCTCCAAGTACATCTGCATCTACGGCGGCGCTCAGAAGAACATCGCCCCCGCCGGTGTCACCTTCGTGATCGTACGTAAGGATGCCCTCGGCAAGACCGGTCGTGCCATCCCGAAGATCCTCGACTACCAGACCCACGTCGATCACCCCGACTCCTACAATACTCCTCCTGTCTTCCAGATCTACGTCATGCAGCAGACCCTCAAGTGGTTCAAGGAGATCGGCGGTCTCGATGAGCTCGAGAAGAGAGCTAAGGAGAGAGCCAAGGTGCTCTATGACGAGATCGACCGCTCTAAGGTCTTCCGCGGCGTAGCCAGGAAGGAGGATCGCTCTCTGATGAATGTAGACTTCGTCCTCGCTGATGAGTACAAGGACAAGGAGGCTGAGTTCTTCGACTTCGCCAAGAAGAGAGGCATGGAGGGCATCAAGGGTCACCGCTCCATCGGTGGTTGCCGCTGCTCTCTCTACAACGCACTCCCCCTCTACAGCGTAGAGGCACTCGTCAAGTGCATGCAGGACTTTGAGAAGGAGATCCTCTAACTCACGATAGCCTGATATCACAATGACTAAGAAAGTATTAGTAGCTACTGAGAAGCCCTTCAACTCCGCCGCAGTGCCACAGATCCGCAAGATCGTGGAGGATGCCGGCTACCAGCTGGAGGTGCTGGAGAAGTATCAGAGCCAGGATGAGCTGCTGAAGGCTGTCGCTGACGCCAACGCCCTCATCGTCCGCAGCGACAAGATCACCAAGGAGGTGATCGACGCCGCCAAGGAGCTGGAGGTGATCGTCCGCGCCGGTGCCGGATACGACTCCATCGACACCCAGTACGCCAAGGAGAAGGGCGTGATCGTAGAGAACACTCCCGGACAGAACTCCAATGCTGTCGGTGAGCTCGTCTTCGGTCTGCTCGTCTTCGCATCACGCAACCGCTTCAATGGCAAGTCCGGAAGCGAGCTGATGGGTAAGAAGATCGGCTTCCACGCCTTCGGCCACACCGCCCGCTGCGCCGCACGTATTGCACGCGGCTTCGGTATGGAGATCTACTGCTTCGAGCCTTTCTTCGAGCAGGGCAAGGAGCGCTCCCCCAAGGAGTACGAGGATGTCACCAACTTCACCAACGTGGAGGACCTCTACAAGACCTGTGACATCGTCTCCCTGCACCTCCCCGCCACACCGGAGACCAAGGGATCCATCAATTATGACCTCGTGAAGAACATGCCCAAGGGCGGTGTCCTCCTCAATGCTGCACGCAAGGAGATCATCGACGAGGCGGGACTTCTCAAGCTCATGCAGGAGCGCGAGGACCTCAAGTATCTCACCGATATCATGCCCGACATGGATGCAGAGTATCGTGAGAAGCTGGGAGATCGCTACTTCTCCACCCCCAAGAAGATGGGTGCTCAGACCGTCGAGGCCAATATCAATGCCGGTCTCGCCGCTGCCCATCAGATCGTTGCCCTCTTTAGCGAAGGAGAGGTAAAGTTCCAAGTCAATAAGTAACCACTACTATCCCCATAATAATGGCTACAGTAAAACCATTTAAGGGCTGGCGCCCTCCCAAGGATCTGGTCACCAAGGTCAGCTCACGTCCCTACGACGTCCTCGACACCGAGGAGGCTCGCAAGGAGTCCGAGGGCAATCCTATGTCCCTCTACCACATCATCCGCCCGGAGATCAATTTCCCCGCCGGTAAGGATGAGCACGACCC
>NZ_CAKRLH010000052.1 GCF_934359325.1 uncultured Porphyromonas sp. | reverse complement strand
ACATTCAGCCGGGATAGTTGGTGAACTTGCTCCAGAATCGCTACTTTTGTAGACTGTGTGAGAAAGGATCTATGCCGGAAGGATACTCCGACAAAGCCATCAACATTTATTCACCCCATCAAGAAAAATGAAGAATTCCTCGGCAAAAACGCTTGCTATCTGTGCGATGACACTTGGGATAGGTCTCCAGCTGACTGGCTGTGGGTCCCGTCCGCTACTGAGATCAAAAACCGCTGCAATGCAGCAACAGAGGTCCTCGACTGACGAGGCAAAGACCAACCCCTACGACACGATAGCGGTGGAGAAGTACAAGTATGGCGAGGGACTATTCGATCTCTTTCGCACCGCTGACGGAGAGCTCTACTTCAGTATCCCGAAGGATCTCCTGGGACGTCACTTCCTGATCGTCAATAGGGTGCTGGAGGTGCCGCCTGAGATCAACGATGCCGGCATCAATACAGGGATCAATTATGAGAACATCCTCATCTCCCTCTCTCTCGATGATCGGGACAAGAACCTCTATGTAACTAATGCCAAGCCTCTTCCCAGGGTCCCTGAGGAAGATGCAATCAGAGGATCTGTACTGGAGAACTACAGATCCCCATTTATGGGTAAGCTCCCGGTCACGGCTTTCTCCGGAGACTCCACCAGGGTGATGGTAAAGGTCACCAAGTACTTCGACGGCAGGAGCACCCTCTTCAACCACCTCTACCAGGGCATCAACATCCCCACGGGGATCGATAGCGACCTTTCACGGATCGTCAGCAGTCACGTCTTCGAGGACAATCTGTCCATTGTCTCCGACCTGACGACCTCAGTCGATGAGGGAAGCGGTCCCGTGTACTTGACTGTACGTACTGCCTCCTCCTTTGTCCTCCTGCCTCAGGAGCCCGTCGCCGGACGTCGTCTCAGCCCGAGGGTCGGCTACTTCACCGTCCCCGACTCCTTCTACTCCGATGACCGGAACGACATCATCAGCGAGGAGGTGATCACCCGCTGGCACCTCGCCCCGAGCGACACGACTGCATACCTTGCAGGTCAGCTGGTACCACCGACTCATCCTATCGTCTTCTACATTGATCGGAATACACCTCCTAAGTGGAGGACCTATATGAAGAAAGGGATCGAGGACTGGAATAAGGCCTTCGAGCAAGCAGGCTTCAGCGGGGCTATCCGAGCCGAGATCCTGCCGGACAGCGTGGATCCACTGGACCTGCGTTTCTCAAAGATCAATTACATCGCCAGCACGCAGGAGAATGCCATGGGACCCTCGGTCTACGACCCCCGCAATGGAAGCATCATCCAGGCGGATATCATCTGGTGGCATAATGTCCTCAATATCCTGCGGGAGTGGATGGCTCTGCAGACCGGGGCCTCTCGACCTGAGGCTGCTACCTGGGACATACCGGATGAGTTACTGGGAGAGGCGATGCGCTTCGTCGCCTGCCATGAGACCGGGCACTCTCTGGGGCTGAGGCATAATATGGCATCTTCCTCAGCCTATAGCGTGAGGGACCTGAGGGATCCGGACTTTACCTCCAAGCATGGGACAGCACCCAGCATCATGGACTATGCGCGATTCAATTATGTAGCGCAACCCGGCGATGGGGTCACCTCATTCGGTCCCAAGATCGGTCCGTACGACCTCTTTGCCATCGAGTATGGCTATAGGTGGTATCCCGACCAGGACAGCGAGCGACGTGGGCTAAAGGAGCTGCTGAGCAGTCACCGGGGTCCCCTCTACCGCTACAGCGAGGCACAGGACAGCCGTCAGGCACTTGATCCACGCGCACAGACGGAGGATCTAACAGACGACCCCATCGAGGCCTCCACCCTGGGCATCGCTAACCTCAAGCGTATCTGCAAGAGTATACTGCCGATGACAGCCTCCTCAGAGCGCCACGGAAACTACGAGCAGGCGGGTCTCATGTACCACGCCCTCATAGCTCAGTGGAATACCCTACTCTTCCACCCGATGGCTATGGTAGGTGGTATGTACCTCGAAACACCTCTCAGAGGTGATCACCAGGAGACCTACAACTTTGTACCCAAGGAGAGGCAGCGCCGGGCAGTGCAGTTTTTACTTAAGGAGGCAATCACAGATACAGACTGGCTCTTCAGTGAGCCTGAGGTGCTGAAGTACACCTACCCCCTTAAGAACTCCCCATCCGGCACCTTGGAGATGTCTCCGACACTTGTACTCAGCAACACGCAGGGCTACCTGCTCTGGGATCTGCTGGACAATAAGCGACTCGTCAGGATGTCCGAGAATGAGAGGATCAACGGCTCCTCAGCCTATAAGCCAATCGACCTGATGGACGACATCTTCTCCACTATCTTTGCCCCTACCCTCTCACGGCGTCCACTCACCGTAGCAGAGAGGAGGGTGCAGAAGAACCTCCTCGATACACTGCTTGAGAGCGTCTCCGCCGCTAAGGTGACGAAGGACGGCAAGACACTCACCCTCCACGACACTGAGAGAGCCGGTGTGATGAGAGACGTCAACTTCAATGGCACACTGAGCGACCGAACATCAGATGCCATCTCTGCCAAGAGAGCGCTCATGCAGCGGATCTACAGGACGATCTCTCCACTCACCTCCTCTGGTGATGAGGCTACAAGAGCACACTACTATGATATGAAACTGCGTATAGAGAACGCACTCCATAAGTAATACCTACGCCTTACAGTAAGACTGAATTATGGAAATGAAACAACGACCGGTCCGCATCGCCCTAAGCATCATCTTGATGGTGCTGTATGCGGTGAGCGGACAAGCACAGGACAATGTCCGGACCATACAAGGCAAGGTGACCGATGCGGGAACCGGAGAGTCATTGATCGGTGCCACCGTCTTCATCAATCCGGAGGATAGTGCCGGCAAGGGCTTCGAGCCGCAAGGTACCGTCACGGACTACGATGGCAACTACCTACTCAAGATACCCGTGGGTGTCAAGAGTGTCATCGTCAGCTACATCGGCTACGTCTCTCAGACCATAGCCATCGAGCCCGGCAAAGGTGTCTACAATATCTCCCTCGAGGAGGATCGTGAGACACTTGACGAGTTGGTCGTGACCGGGTATCAGAAGATCGAGAAGCGCAAGCTCACCTCATCTGTCGAGACCATCAGTGCTGACAAGGTGACTCAGGTGGCCGTCCCCAGCGTCGACCAGATGCTCGCAGGTCAGATCGCCGGAGTGGTGGTGGATCCCTCGTCCGGAGGTCCTGGCTCTGCCGGGTCGATCCGCATACGCGGTACAGTCTCCCTCACGGGCAACTCTGAGCCCCTCTGGGTCTTGGATGGCATCCCGCTCAGCGGGGATCAGGTGCCGGGAGGAGTCGATGCCTCGCAAGACATCTCGGATCAGCTGCACAACACCTCCATCGCAGGACTCAACCCCTCCGACATCGAGAGTATAACGATCCTCAAGGACGCCGCTGCCACTGCCATCTATGGAGCTCGTGCTGCCAATGGCGTCATCGTCATCACCTCCAAGCGAGGCAAGGAGGGCAAGATGGTGGTCAACTTCCGTGGCGACGTCTTTGCCACCCGTCGACCCAATGCGGACCGGCTCAACCTCCTAAGTGCTGACGAGAAAGTCGACCTTGAGCTCGGACTGCTGCGCAATCCTCTCCACACCTATCGCTCAGAGTATGGTGATGTAGCAAGGATCATCAAGGAGCATGGTCTGACAGAGGGCTACATTGCTCAGGGGTCATCCGCCCTCACTCCGGAAGCCACAGCAGCAATCAATGCGCTTAGGAGCGGGGGTACCGACTGGTTTGCCGAGATCTATGAGCCTACTGTCAATCAGCAGTACAGCCTCAGCCTAAGCGGCGGATCCGACAAGACGCGGTACTACCTGTCTGCAGGATACTATACGGAGGACGGCACCACCAAGGGCACCTCCTTCGACAGGTACAACCTCACCTCCAACATTGACTTCCGCCCCATCGAGTCGCTCACCTCTCGTCTGAGCCTCTTCCTCAATCAGACCGACCGAAGCACCTACCTTGCCAATGGTCCCTACTCTAATGCCCAGAATTACACGCGGCGCGTCAATCCCTACCGTCGACTCTTGGATGAGGAGGGAGAGTACATCTACGACCCGGATGTGGTCAATGCGGAGGACAAGGTCATCCCATTCAATTACCGAGAGGAGCAGGAGAATACGAAGTACACCCTCAAGGGACAGTCCGTCAAGGCGGTGCTGGACCTGGAGTACCACCCTATCCAGTGGCTCAGGGTCACCACTCAGCTGGGACTACAATTTGATAATAATGCCACGGAGCAATTTGGGGACGAGGACTCCTTCTACACCCGCCAATTCAAGGCCTCCAAGATCTACAAAAAGCAGACGATCCTGCCGGACGGGGGCATTATTCAGAACTGGAACGATCGCTTCTTCCAGTACAACTGGAAAAATCAGCTCTTCCTCCACCACATATTTGCAGAGAAGCACGACCTCGACTTTATGGCGGGTGTAGAGCTGCGCCGTAATAGCTTCACCAACATTCGGACGAAGGGCTTTGGCTTCGACCCTGCGAGCCTTACCACCAAGCCTCTGATCCTCCCGGAGGACTATGCGGGCAAAAACGATGTCTCCCTGCTCCCCTACCACAAGCAGTTTGTGGAGAATGCGTTCGTCTCCTTCTTCTCCACATTCAGCTATACCTACGATGACAGGTACACATTCTTCGGGAGCTTGCGTCTGGACGGCTCCAACCTCTTCGGCGTCGATCCTAAGTATCGGTACCTGCCTCTCTGGTCCGTCTCAGGCGCATGGAATGGTGGAGCGGAGGATTTCGCTCGAGACATCGACTGGCTCACCACACTTAAGGTGCGAGCCTCCTATGGACTGCAGGGCAATATCGACAAGGAGACGAGCCCCTTCGTAAAGGGCGAGTGGAAGACCACCTCCTTCTTCCCCAACATCAACGAGCCCCTGGTATCGGTCACCTCGCCACCCAATCAAAACCTCCGCTGGGAGAAGACCAGCACCACGAATGCAGGATTTGACCTCGGTCTATGGGATCGGATCAATATCTCATTCGACTGGTACTATAGGTTCTCCGACGACCTGATATCGATTAAGTCGATCCCTCTGGAGAATGGATTTAACTTCGTCAACCTCAACTGGGGTAAAGTATCCAACAGAGGATGGGAGCTAGCTCTAAATACCACCAATATCTCCACCCGTGACTGGACCTGGACAACTGGTCTCAATATCTCCCGTAATAAGAGTAAGGTCCTCGCCTATAACGTGTCGGAAAATAGCTATCAGCCCTCGCTGGAGGGCTATCCGGTCAATGCCGCCTTTGCCATCCCTACCGCCGGGATCGACCCTGAGACCGGCTTGATGCGATTTGCGACGAAGGAGGGCGGGACTGCCGGGTACACCGACTTCTATCACCTCTCCACTGGTATCTGGGGCGATGTGGTGACGGATCTCGATCACGCTCACTTCAGAGACCTCTACGAGTATATCGGAGACAGGGACCCGAAGTTTACCGGAGGTCTGTCGACCATGCTTCGGTATAAGGACTTCGACCTCTCACTCTTCAGCTCCTTCTTCATCGACAAGATTGCTCAGAGACAGCCACCCTATAATCCTACGCGAGTAGATCCGGGGGTTAATTACACGTCAGACATCTTCGACGCATGGAGTCCGGAGAATAAGGGCGGCACGCTACCAAAGATCCTTGGGAAAAAGGGTGATGACCTGTCCCCGGAGCAAAATCTCGCTACCGACTGGCTCAACTCCTACGATCCCGCCGGCACCTACTCAGCCTATGACATCTGGTTTAAGCACCTCAGCTACCTGCGTGTCACCAGCATTCGACTCGGGTACACACTTACGAAGGAGAGACTGGGAGACTGGCCCCTGGAGCGCATGCGCTTTAGTCTCGAGCTCAAGAACCCCCTTGTCCTCAGCACCGACTACTCCGGCTACTTCGATCCCGAGAGCTACGGAAATATCTTTGCCCAGCCTGTGGCACAGACCATCTCTGCTGGTATCCAGGTCACACTCTAATCATCTATGACTGATATGAACAGCTACCACAAGACTTTACTCCCTGCGCTACTTACCGGTCTGATGACGCTTCTCCTCAGCGGATGCGATAAGTTCTTAGATATTGTCCCCAAGGGGCAGGTGATCCCCTCTACCACATCAGAATACCGAGCAACGCTCAATAATGGGTACAAGCAGGCACCCGGGTATATCCTCACCAATATGCGGGGCATTACCATAGATCCACAGCCGGATCCCTTCGGGATGGGGCTGGACGAGTATGAGAGCTACAAGACGATCTACAAGTGGGAGGACACTGATAATAACAGTGGACGCTCTGAGTCGTACTCCTACTACTCCTACTACAAGGGGATCTTCTTTGCCAACTCCATCCTCCTCGCTGATGCTGAGAAGGTGAGGGAGGACGACAGGCAAGACAGCTTCCGTCAGCTCCGAGCCGAGGCTCACGCGCTGCGAGCCTACTATTACTTTGAGCTCGCCAATCTATATGGCCCCGTCTGGTCTGAGTCTGCCAAGGGTATCTCTGTCGTCCCTATCAATAATACGATCGATACCGAGCAGTCTTTCCCACCCGCCACACTGGAGCAGCTCTACGATCAGATCCTCGCCGATATCAACGCTGCTAAGGAGGAGGTACAGATGGATCGCTACAGTGACCCACGCTACCGCTACCGCTTCTCAGGCGAGGCGATTTACGCGCTCAGCTCTCGGATCCACCTCTACCGAGGAGAGTGGCGAGAGGCTCTTGATGACGCTGTCAAGGTCCTCAGTATAAGCGACAAGCTGGAGGACCTCCGCCACACCGGTGACAAGGCTTTGCTTCCTATGGACTATAGGTCAGAGGAGTGCATCATCAGCTTCACTCCGTCTATCAAGACGACCATCAGCTTCTCCCAGAAGCTCTCCGACCAGTTAGTCGAGCTCTACGAGGAGGGAGATCTCAGGATAGACAAGTACTTCCCCGTGGACGAGGGTTATGGCTACAGGCTACGCAAGGCTGTCGGTCAGACATACGACTGCACGATACGTCGCTCAGAGGTCTACCTGACGGCGGCTGAGTGCCTCTCTAAGCTGGGCGAGGACGAGAGATCTGCTGAGATGCTCACAACCCTGCTGACCCATAGGCTGTCGTCAGACGCACTCTCCGAGGCGAAAGCCAAGTACTCCACCCTCCACGGTGCAGAGATGACCCGGTACATCCTCGAAGAACGTCTCAAGGAATTTGCTCAGGAGTGCGGACACGACTGGTACGACTTTAAGCGATCCGGTCAGCCGGAGCTCCGCAAGACAATACACGGAGAGGAAGTGATCCTCCAGGACCACGACCCACGGTACGTCATCCCCCTGCCCACAGAAGCTCGAGAGAACAACCCCTACCTGTCAGTAAAATAATCCCCCCCCCGCGGCAAGGGACAGATCGTCCGCTACACACGTCTACTCACCCTAACAGTCACTAACGTAATAGAGATATGACCAATTCACTCAGAGAGACAGCCCGTATGTCGCTGACTATATCAGCTCTCTGCGCCACCCTGATGCTCGGCAGCACTCCTCTGCGAGCGGAGGTGACAGAGACCTCATCTCCCGGCACCGAGGTCCAAGCAGAGAAATTTATCGTCACCGGTGTGGTAAAGGATGCCACCGGTGAGACACTGCCCGGCGTCGGGATCCACATCAAGGGTCAGGAGGGAGCCTTCGGTACCGACGGTGAGGGAAAGTTTGAGATCAACATCAAGTCCAAGACCGCTACGCTGACCTTCTCCTACATTGGCTTCAAGACCGAGGAGATAAAGGTCAAGGCCGGGGACAACATCACCGTGGTGATGAAGGAAGACAGCGAGCTCCTCGAGGAGGTGGTGGTGACCGGATTTCAGACGAAGAATAAGAATAGCTTCACCGGCTCCTCCACCACGATCGAGAAGGATAAGATGATGACCATGGGGACCCAGAGCATCATGCAAGGCATCGAGGCCTTCGTCCCGGGTGTCGTCTCCATAGACAACTCCCTCATGGGCTCCAACCCTAACGCTAAGCCGGAGCTGAATATCCGCGGGCGCGCCACCTTTGAGGGCAAGGCCAATATGCCGGTCTTCGTGGTCGACGGATCGATCGTCACCTCGGACTTCGTCTTCGATATGGATATGAATGATATCCAGTCCGTCACCGTCCTCCGCGATGCCTCCGCCACCGCACTCTACGGGGCGAAGGGATCCGCCGGCGTGGTCGTCATCACGACGCGCCCGATGGAGGGCGGCAAGCTCAAGCTGAGATACAACGGGACCATCCGGAGCTCCATCCCCGACCTCTCCGACTACCACCTGCTGGATGCGGAGCAGAAGCTGGAGTATGAGCGACTGGCCGGGGTCTTCTCGGACGACAATCCCGAGGAGCGGTACAAGAAGGAGCTGGAGTATGCCGCCATTCGCGAGCAGATCGCCAGAGGAGTCAATACCGACTGGATGGCCAAGCCGCTTCGCGTCGGGCTGTCTCAGAACCACAACATCAATATCGACGGAGGCGATAACTACGCCCGCTACAGCCTCGGACTGCGGTACGGCAAGGATCAGGGTGTCATGCGCGGCTCCGGTCGTGATCGCCTCAATACGACCTTCAAGCTCTCCTACAGCAAGGACGAGCTCTTCTTTATCTCCAACCTCGCTCGCGTGAGCTTTGTCAACGGTCAGGACTCTCCCTACGGAGACTTCAAGAGCTTCGTCGATGCCAATCCCTACGACAGTCCCTACGACAAGGACGGCAACCTCCGCCACCTACTGACCCACAAGCTGATCAATCCGCTCTATGAAGCCACGGCAGGCAACGTCAGCCGGTCAAGTGACTTCGACTTTTTCGATACCCTCACCTTCCGTATGTGGCTGGCTGACTTCCGCATCGATGCCGACGCCACTCTCCAGAGAGGGAAGTCGGAGCGGATCAATTTCGTCTCCCCTCGCTCCGGTAAGGAGCTCGAGAAGGCCAAGCTAAGTCAGCGAGGAAGCCTCTCGGAGACCTTCTCCAAGTCGAGCGACTTCTCAGGCAAGCTCATGCTGTCTTACAATAAAAATGTCCTCGAGGACCTCTTCCTCAGCGCCATGGCGGGGAGCAACATCGAGTACCGCACCTACCAGATGTCACGCTACAGCTCTGTCGGGTACTACTCAGACAAGCTGCCCAACCCCGGCTTCTCCTCCGGCTACCCTGCCGGTGGTCGTCCGGTGAGTGAGGATAGGATCATCGCCGGAGTAGGCTTCTTTGCCAATCTCAATACGATCTACAAGGAGAAGTACTTCCTCGACTTCATCTACCGTTACGAGGGGTCCTCTCTCTTCGGTAAGAACTCCCGCTTTGCCCCCTTCTGGAGTGCCGGTATCGGATGGAACATCCACAAGGAGCCCTTCATGAAGGACCTGAATGTCAATCTCCTCAAGCTCCGTCTCAGCACTGGTTACCTGGGGAATGTCTCCTTCTCTCCCTATCAGGCGATGACCACCTACCGCTACGGCGAGGACCTCACGTATGTCAAGGGCGCCGGTGCCGTGCCGATCACGATCGGGAACCCTAACCTGCGCTGGGAGCGGACACAGAATAATAACATCGGTCTCGACCTCAATGTCTTCGACAACCGATGGGATCTCTCCCTCGACCTCTACATGAAGATCACCGACAACCTCCTCCTCGACGTCACCAAGGCACCCTCTGTCGGTGTCGCGACCGCTAAGGAGAACGTCGGAGAGATCGAGAATAAGGGTATCGAGCTCAGCACTCGGATCGTACCGGTGAGGACAAAGGACTGGAACTGGACCGTCGCCATGACCTACTCCTATAATAAGAATAAGATCCGCAAGATCAGCGACGCCCTCAA
>NZ_CAKRLH010000051.1 GCF_934359325.1 uncultured Porphyromonas sp. | reverse complement strand
TTGCCGCAGAGGAGTGCCAGGGAGGGGTGATTACGGAGGCGCGAGAGCTGATCCGCCACTTCGCACCGCACGTTTTCCATAAAGGCAGGGTCGCTCGGATAGGTGGTGCAGGCAAAGGGGAAGTCCTGCCAGATCAGAATCCCGTAGCGATCTGCCAGCTCGTAAAACTCCTCCGTCTCGTAGATCCCTCCGCCCCAGACACGCAACATATTGAAGTGCGCCGGCAGCACGTCCTCCACGAAGAACCGCTGTAGGCTCCTCCCGTGGTCGCCCATTCGGCGGTCGTGCGGGAGGTAATTGGCCCCCTTAGCGTAGAAAGGTCGGCGATTGATCACAAAGCGGAACGCCCCGTCCGTCTGATCGAGGTGCACCTCCCGTAGCCCCACCCGGAGGCTGTCCCTCTCTCCTGTTGCATCCTGATAGACCAGCGTGTACCGCTCTGCCTCTCCCCAGCCGTGTGGCATCCAGAGCCGTGGTCTCGAGATGGAGAAGGCGATCGAGTCACCCGTCATTACCGCTCGCTCCAACTCAACGCCATCCGGATCAAGAAGCGTGAGGGATGCCCCCTGTGCGCTCTCCCTACCGCTTACGATAAGGGTCGCAGACTTCGGCTCCGTACCGCTCCACTCGATCTTACTGCGGACGTAAAAGTCCTCCGGATGAAGCCGCTCCTTTCGCTCCACAACGGGCGGTGCAAAAAGACCCATAGAGATCAGCCGTGGTGCCCAGTCCCACCCGTAGTGGTAGGGAGCAGTCCGGATGTAGGGACTATAGAAGATCGCAGCACGATCATTATCGGCAGGGTAATTGAATCCATTGCTCTCGTAGAGGAGCTGACCGATCTTCGTCGGCGAGAGCAGGCGGATCACCAGCCGATTGGTTCCGGTCCTTAGATGCCCGTCGAGGTTATAAGTATAAATCCGAAAGAGATTTTCTGTCCGACCAAGCAAAGCGCCGTTGAGATAGACCTCAGCAAAAGTGTCTACCCACCGGAGGCGCAACCGGTAGCCGGAGAGCTCCTCGCTCGGCAGCTCAAAGGTGGTCCGGTAGACCCACTCCCTATCGCTCACCCACTGGACACTGTCCTCGTTCGTACCGACAAAGGGGTGCGGTATCATCCCCTGCCTGAGCAGGTCTCGCTGCACCATGGAGGGGATCTCCACTGCGACAGAGGTGGAGTCGGGCTGTCCCTCCTCCGTCAGGTCGAAGTGGCTCAGGACGATCTGAGCGGTGAGCGACGGCAGGAGGGCGAGCAGAGAGAGGGCAAGGAGAGCTCTTCGGACAAGCATAGGGATGATGAATAAAAAGAGGAAGATCTGCGTCCGACAGAGACAGCTGACCTTCCTCTTGTATATGAATAGGGACTTACTTCTTAAGCGCAATATGCAGCTCATCCAGCTGCTTCTGGTCCACCGTGGCAGGAGCATCGACCATCACGTCGCGTCCGGAGGTATTCTTCGGGAAGGCGATCGTGTCTCGGATGCTGTCCAGTCCGGCAAAGAGGGAGACCCAGCGGTCAAAGCCGTAGGCAATACCTCCGTGGGGCGGTGCACCGTACTTGAAGGCATTCATCAGGAAGCCAAATTGCTCCTGTGCGCGCTCCTCAGTGAAGCCGAGGGCATGGAACATCCGATCCTGGAGCTTGGTGTCGTGGATACGGATCGATCCGCCACCCACTTCGACACCATTGATCACCATATCGTAGGCATAGGCGCGCACCTTACCGGGATCGGTCTCCAGCAGCGGAATGTCCTCCTCCACCGGCATGGTGAATGGGTGGTGCATCGCCATGAAGCGACCCTCCTCCTCACTCCACTCAAAGAGCGGGAAATTGACCACCCAGAGGCACTTGAAGTTCATCGGATCCATCAGCCCCTCACGGCGTCCCATCTGGAGACGGAGACGTCCCAGTTGAGTCCGGCACTTTATCGCGTCGTCACCACAGAGGATCAGGATCAGATCGCCCGGTTCTGCCTTCATCGCATCACGCAGTCTGGCTCTCTGTTCCTCGGAGTAGAACTTATCGACACTGCTCTTGACACTGCCGTCCTCATTGATGCGCGCATAGATCAGTCCCTTGGCACCCACCTGCGGACTCTTCACGTAGTCAGTCAGCTCATCGAGCTGCTTGCGAGTATATCTGGCGCAGCCCTTGGGACAGATACCGCCGATATAGGAGGCTTCATCGAAGACTCCAAACCCGGTCTCAGTGATCGTCTCCTTCAGCTCCACGATCCTCATGTCGAAGCGCATATCCGGCTTATCGGAGCCGTAGTACTTCATCGCATCATGCCAGTCCATCTTGAGGTAAGGCTCCGTCTGCTCGATGCCAAGGATCTCCTTGAATAGGTACTTGCTCAGTCCCTCAAAGGTGTCGGTCACATCATCCTGATGGACGTAGCTCATTTCGCAGTCGATCTGGGTAAATTCCGGCTGACGATCGGCTCGCAGGTCCTCGTCGCGGAAGCACTTCACCACCTGGAAATACCTGTCGATACCGGCGATCATCAGCAGCTGCTTATAGGTCTGAGGGGACTGAGGAAGGGCGTAGAATTGTCCCGGATTCATCCTCGAGGGAACGATAAAGTCTCGCGCGCCCTCCGGAGTGGACTTGATCAGGAAAGGCGTCTCCACCTCCATAAACTGCTGCCCATCGAGGTAGCGACGGATCAGCTGTGCCATCCGGTGGCGGAGGGCAAGGTTGCGCACCACATTGGGACGACGGATGTCGAGGTAGCGGTACTTCATCCGGAGCTCATCGCCCCCGTCGGACTCCTCCTCGATCGTGAAGGGAGGGGTCTCGGAGGCGGAGAGGATCCGGAGTGTACTCACCTCGATCTCGATGTCACCGGTAGGCATCTTAGGGTTCTTCGAGGAGCGCTCCACGACGGTACCCACCGCCTGGATCACATACTCCCGCCCGATCTCGGATGCCTTCTCGAGCTGCTCATGACTGCTGCTCTCGGCGAGGACCAGCTGCGTGATCCCATACCGATCACGCAGGTCGATGAATGTCATCCCGCCCATCTTACGTATCCGCTGGACCCATCCCGCCAGCGTCACCTCGGAGCCTATGTCGGAGGCGCGAAGCTCTCCACAAGTTTTTGTTCTATACATGATATCTCACACTGTGTGCGGCTAACTCCGGACGAGCAGCCGCACGAGGATTATTTTATTCTCTGATGCTCTCAGTATCTCTGCGCTAAATCGTGTGGAAAGCTCCACCACCTCTCCCCGTCCGGGGATCGACTGGCACACCGACAGGATGTAGCCGGCGATGGTCTTGAAGTCCTCCTCCTCAGGCAGACCGATCTGAAACTTATCATTAATATCATCCAGTCCGGCACGACCGGAGAGTATGTACTCCTCATCACTCACCTTACGCATGACGATATGGACCGTATCATGCTCATCCTCGATGTCGCCGAAGATCTCCTCCACGATATCCTCCAGGGTGACGATCCCGGAGGTGCCGCCCAGCTCGTCCACCACGATCGCAAGGCCGCGCTTCCGGAGGAGCAGCGTCTGCATCACCTTCTCGATCGTCAGCGTCTCCGGCACATAGATCGTCTCCTTGATATGCTCCTGCCAGCGGCTTCCATCCCTATGGCAGCGAAACATCTCCGTACTGTGTATGTAGCCGATCACATTGTCGATCGTCTCGCGGTAGACGATGATCTTAGAGTACCCGGTATTGATGAAGAGCTCCATCAGCTCCTCTATCGTTGTCTCTTCGTCCACCGCAGAGAGCTCGTTGCGCGGCACGAGACAGTCGCGCACCTGTATGTCGGGGAATTCGAGTGCATTCTGCAGCAGGACCGCCTCACGCTGCACCATGGGATCGTCCTGTGCGGCGGTATTCTGCCTGATGTAGTAGTCGAGGTCCACCTTGCCGAGCGGATTCTGGTCATTGCTCTTCCCCTCAGCACCGAAGAGCTTCAGGATCAGATTCGTCAGCCCACCGGCGAGGAGTGTGATCGGATAGAAGAGGAAGTAGGCAAAGGTGAGAGGCAGCGAGGCAAGCTGCATATACTCATTGGGCCTCGCCTTAGCCACAGACTTGGGGACATACTCCCCGAAGACGATCACCACGGCGGTAGAGATCAGCGTCTGGATCAGTACGATGAGGAAGGCATTGGTCATCCACTGCTTAAGTACCGGCTCGAGGAGGGCGGCAAAGAGCAGCCCATAGATCACGTTGATCACATTATTCGCCACCAGGACGGTGGTAATGTACTTCCCCGGTCGGTCGAAGAGGAAGGTCTGAGCCCTCGGTCCGATGCCCCGCTTCGCTCTATCCAGCTCCACCTGCAGCCGATCTGAGGTGAGGAAAGCGGTCTCCGACCCACTAAAGAAGGCCGAGAGCAGCACGCAGAGCACTATGAAGAAGTAGATCATCGACTTATCGTAGTTTCCGACTCCGGTAGGAGTCGTGACGGACAAAGATACATAACCTTCCCCTCTATCTCGATGGTCTATAGGGATTAGACCTACCGGGCGACCGCTTCATCAGGAGCGAGTCACGCGGTCGCATGGGTGGCGGCGCGACGCTGTCCAGCCGCATCACCGAGTCGGCCGGTGTGGCAGTGGCGGGACCGGAGGTCACCTCCCCGTCCTCATTGACATCCATATGCCCGGCAGTATCGTACAGCTCGTATTTCGTCATGTACTGATTGCTCTTGAAGCCAAAGCGACTCCTCAGCTCCTCACCAGGACCCCTCAGGATCCGGATGCTGTCATGCGAGTAGACCAGCTCATTGTCCTCGTCCCAGAAGAGACGGTTCCCGAAGAATTGCGTCCCCTCCCGATTGAGGATATGGATGTTCCCGACCAGCTCCCAGAGGTGGCGCGACACATGATAGTAAGCAGTGTCAGAGACGATCGACGCCTGCTTATGGAAGAGGGTGTCAAACTGCTCCAGATAGAGCCCACTCGGGAAGACCCACTGCTCCTCAGGTTCGCTCCGAGAGAGCCACAGGTCGGTCACCATCTTGTACTTCGTTACGCCACTGTCAGAGATGAAGGTGACCACATCCTTAGTGATCGAGGTGTACTCGAGGCTGTCGATGGTCCGGCTTGCCAGATCCGACTTACGCCCCTTGCATCCGGTCATCAGGAGGGCTGAGAGTAAGACAAAGAAGAAGCAGGTGCGACCCCACATCGTGGAGTACACCGGCTTCTTACTCTGACTATGTATCGATAAGGATCCTATCTCAGGCTCCTCCATAAGGGCTTAGTGATAAGTGCAGGGACCGATCAGCGTACGCGGATCGTGGTCGTCTCTCCGATCCATCCCCCTACGGTGAAGGACTGCCCCTCCTGCAGGTCGGGGTGCATGAAGATATCCTCCTTAGCCGGATAGGCAGCCGTGTAGGTGCCGATCAGCTTATTGGCCTGAGCTGCCACACTGGGATCCATAGACTTGGCGCGGGCAGCCTTGTCCACGACGAGGCAGTAGACGACGCGCTGCTTCACCGGATCATCCGGATAGATGCTGCTGGCGCTGGAGGCGTACATGCTGGCGATAAGGAGCATCGGCGCACCGAAGCCCGGCTTCGCTGCCATAGCGGCGTTGCAGTACTGACGAGCGGTGCCGTAGCTGTGACGGTCATAGTACATCACGGCGAGGGCGTAGTTTGCCTCACCCTTCTCGTCCGCATCGGTACTGAGGTCGATCGCCTTCTTATAGTACTCCTCAGCCTTGGTATAATTCTTATCAGCGAGCGCCTTACGAGCCACACCAAGGGCGGCAGAGGAGCTCGGCTCGAGATTAAACATCGCCTCTGAGGCGGCGTAGTAGGAGGGGCTCTCTGTACAGCCGACGCTCTGGAAGAGAGCGATCGTCTCCTTGAGGAAAGTCTTGTCGCTGCTCTTCTCCTTGATCTGAGGAGCGTAGATCGACTCCATCACGTCGCAGCTGGCCGCACCACTGGCAGCAAAGGCCTGGAGTGAGGTAGCCTGGTAGCTAGCGATCGCCTCGGCATGGCTCGTATTACCGGCCGCCTCGGCACTTGCCTTAGCCTCAGCATAGAGCTTGTCCACGTAGGTCTGATCCTTTACATACTGAGCCTTGAAGTTCGGGTCCAGTGAGGAGCGGAGCATCGAGGCGTAGGTAAAGTAGTAGAGCGTCAGCGGGTCGGTCTTAGCGCCCCGCTTGTCGATCACCGGCTTGAGGCGATCATACATCTTGACATAGTCCACCTCGTCCGGGTAGTACTTGAGCTGATCGGAGATCATACTGCCGAGGATATAGTCCTCACCAGTCTCCTCATCGTCGCCGAAGTACTTGATGCGGGTGTCGTACATCCCCATCAGCTCCTCGTAGGCCTTCTTCTTCTCCTCGGGGGTTTTGGCGTTCTCGATTCTCCAGTTGAGGATCTCAGCGCCCTGGATATAGAGGTCCTTGGACTGCGCAGGGCACTCGTCGTAGACGCGCTTCCAGAAGGTGTAGGCATCTACGTAGTTCTTACTCTTGAGGTAGATCTTATAGAACTTCGTGTTCTTCGCGCAAGCAGCCGTATCAGGCTCAGCGGTCATGGAGGGGGTCACATAGGTGCCGGCATATGCCGAGAGACCTAGTCCCAGTGCGAGGGTAAAAAGTAATGATTTCATTGATATGAGTTTGATTTTTAGTTTTCTATATGATTATCCGAATGCTTCATCGGTACAATTATGACGAAAATATCCGGAATTGGTTTACTGTATCAATAGATCTTGAGCTTGCGGAACCAAGTTTCATTGAAGGCAAAGCCCAGCGTGAGCCGAAGCATATCGCTGCTGAAGCCACTCGCCTTATCGGCCAGTCCATGCTTGTACTCGAGCGAGAGATTGAGTGCCGAGTTGCGCTCCAGACCATAGAGGAGGATCGGCAGCCCCACGCCGACGGAGGCACCGATATACTTCATCTGTCCGATCGGTGCCACCTCGTAGTAGGAGGTGGAGAAGTTGAGTCCGCCCGAGTAGGTGATCATCCTGCCGTAGTTGCTCGAGTAGGGATCAGGGAGGATCTGAAATCCTGCTGCCGCATAGTAGCTGTCCCTCAGCTGCAGTCCGTCGCCAGCAAAGATATTGGGTACACGGCTCCAGAGTGAGGTCTTGAGGTCCGCCGACACGGCGTACTTCGTCGGACGCACCCACGCGAGCCCCACACCGATGGTATGAGGGGTCGAGGTCTCCAGCACCAGATTCTTATTCTCGATATCCGGGCGGGTCTGAGAGTTGACATTCCGATTGACGATCAGCGTAGCCTCCGGATCCAGAGGGAGCCCGGGGCTGTAGGTGGCACCGAGGACGATCCGGTCGCGCGTGGCGGTGGAGGGATCCTTGGATCGAGAGGGGAGGAGCAGTCTGTACTGCAGTCCAGCCTCTGCCTGTAGGGAGCTAATCCTCAGACGGTGAGTCTCCATACTCTGCGTGAGCTGGGAGAAGTTTGGCACCAGGGTCCAGGAGTGGGTCTCCGACCCAAATAGATACTTGGCACTGACTCCTATATAAAGGTTGCGCACAAGTTCGGCACCGATACCGAGGTAAGCGGTCTGGAAGGAGCCCCTGCCGGTAAAGTTTTGTACATACTTCACCTCCTCGCTGTCGCCCTCCACGCCCTGCGTCGAGACCATACCATAGCCGGTGTAGAAGGAGGGGATCAGTCCCATACTCACCGCCACACGATCGCCGTAGACGGGGAACTGAAGCGCCAGATAGTCCAGCCCGCCCTGCAGAGAGGGCTTATCGGCCGTTGCATCCCGGTACTGACCGAAGTGCATTGATGTCGCCACATCCATCAGGAAGGAGAGGGAGTCGGTGGAGGCAAATGCAGCAGGGTTGGTAAAGTTGATCGCCTTAGGGTTGCTCAGGGCGATACCGACACCCCCCATACCCCGCCAGATAGTAGGAGTGGCGTGGGCGGGGAGACCATAGCCGTACCGAGTGGTCGGCGAGGACTGCACATCCTGAGCCTGCAGCGGGGTGCTGAGGAGACCCAGGGTGAGTATGGTAAAGACAGTCGAGTAAAGTCTTATCCTCGGGGATAGCATACGAGATGATGATTTGTTTAGTCCACTTCATGCGAGCTATAGCACCCACACAAAGTCGTCGACAAATATCGGTAATTCTACATTGCTTCGCAAATCCCACCCCGACAAATCCCCCGGAGACAGCAGACCGGGGGTAAGGAAAGTGCGCTCCCAACAGGTGAATATCTAAACCCGATAATAGAGATCACTAAACCCGGTAATAGAGATCACCAAACCCGGTAATAGATTTCTCCCAACCTGAGGGTGCTAACAGATGCTGATCATCGGATGAGTCGGACAAGACCGACCCGTCCGACTTGTCCGATCCGTCCGACAAGGTATGAGTAGGGGATGTCAAAGGAAATCAGTACCTTTGCACCTGAAATACTCCGCATCGGGTCGCATAAGCAGGTGCACAGAGGCATCTCACCCGCCGGGTATCACTCTAAGAACTAATGCAATATGTACGGAATCGTAGAGATTCAGGGACAGCAATTTAAGGTCGAGGAGGGCGGTAAGCTCTTCGTCTACCACATGAAGGATGTCAAGGAGGGCGACACGGTAGACTTTGACCGCGTCATGCTGCTGGACAACGAGGGCAACGTCACCGTAGGTGCGCCCACCATCGAGGGTGCCAAGGTGACCTGCGAGGTGGTAGAACCCCTCGTCAAGGGCGATAAGGTGCTGGTCTTCCACAAGAAGCGTCGCAAGCGCTACCGCAAGCTCAATGGCCATCGTCAGCAGTACACTCAGCTGCAGGTCAAGTCTATCGTAGGATGATCTGAGACAGTCAGTTATTTACTCACTCTAAAGACTATACTGAATACAAGATATGGCACACAAGAAAGGTGTAGGTAGTACCAAGAACGGTCGCGAATCAGAGAGCAAACGACTCGGCGTCAAGAAGTTTGGCGGCGAGGTCGTCAAGGCAGGCAACATCATCGTCCGCCAGCGTGGCACACGCCACTATCCCGGCGAGCATGTAGGTATGGGCAAGGATCATACCCTCTATGCACTTACCGATGGTGTCGTAGCCTTCCGCACCACGACAGGTGACAAGTCTATCGTCTCCGTGGAGGCGAAGGAGATCGTCGCCAACTGATCACTACTCGGCTTCGCTCTACAGGACGATACCCTACTGACATAGGTTTTCGATCAGAGAACATTAGCCAACTAAACTCATAAGCGTATGCTCCGTCACTATTCTCCCCATGAGATGAGTGCTGAGCATACGCTTCTCTTCATATTATAAGGTCCGAGAGCCGGTCCGCCTCGCCCTACCCTGGATCACTGTCAGATATGAAAAGAAATCCACTCTATCTCCTGGCCGTTGCGCTGATGTTTGTCAGCACGACCTCCTGCAGCGTCACCAAGCGGCCGATCAGTTCGCTCTACTTTGCGGAGCAGGCGGCTGAGGCTGCAGCGACGCCCTCCCCGGAGATGGTGGCTCTCGGCGAGAGCATCTCGAGCAAGCTCGGCATGGAGGTATCCTATCCGGAGGATGATCTGGGTCTGTACGCTTTCGTCGCCGACTGGCTGCGCACGCCGTACCGCTTCGGCGGGACCTCGAGACGAGGGACAGACTGCTCCGGCTTCGTCTACCGACTCTACCAGACGGTCTACGAGACCAATATCGGACGACAGTCCTCCGCCGACCTGATGAGTCAGACCCAGCGGGTCTCGCGGGGAGATCTGAGGGAGGGAGATCTCGTATTCTTCAACATCCGCAACAGGCGGGGCGGGCGAGCCTCCCATGTGGGAGTCTATCTCAGTGACGGAAAATTTGCCCACGCCTCCACCCGGAGCGGCGTGATCATCTCCCGTCTCAGTGAGCCGTACTACAGCAGGACCTATCTCGGAGCCGGAAGGGTAAAGAAATGACGATCGCACCACTGCCACCCGAGGAGCCGAAGCTGGTCCTCCTCGATATGGACGGCGTACTCGTGGACTCCATGCCGATCCACGACTATGC
>NZ_CAKRLH010000050.1 GCF_934359325.1 uncultured Porphyromonas sp. | reverse complement strand
GACCTCGACCTGGTGCCGATGATCGGTGATGTGCGGAATAGGGAGAAGGTGGAGATCGTCTTCGATCGCTACCGTCCCGACATCGTCCTCCACGCGGCGGCGTACAAGCATGTACCGCTTATGGAGGAGCATCCTTGCGAGTCGATCATGGCCAATCTCTCCGGCACGCGCAATGTCGCCGATATGGCGGTCCGCTATGCTGCAGAGCGGATGGTGATGATCTCGACGGACAAGGCTGTCAACCCGACCAACGTCATGGGTGCCTGCAAGCGTGCCTGTGAAATGTACATACAGAGCCTCGGTCAGGCGATCGCTGAGGGACGGGCAGAGGGCAAGACCATCTTTGTCACCACCCGATTTGGCAACGTCCTCGGCAGCAACGGCTCCGTGATCGGTCTCTTCCGCCGCCAGATCGCCTCCGGAGGACCGGTGACGGTGACGCACAAGGAGATAGTCCGCTATTTCATGAGCATCCCCGAGGCATGCAGTCTCGTACTCCAGGCGAGTACGCTGGCAGAGCGTCCTCAGATCTTCGTCTTCGATATGGGGCAGGCTCATAAGATCGACGAGCTGGCTCGGCGGATGATCCGGCTCTCCGGATTTGAGCCTGACAAGGACATCAAGATCATCTATACCGGACTCCGACCGGGCGAGAAACTCTACGAGGAGGTGCTCGCCACGACGGAGAATACAGAGCCCACCTCCATCGACAAGATCCGCATTGCTGACATCCGACCCAACGACTACGCTGAGGTCAGTGAGCAGGTGGAGCGGATCCTCGCCGCCGCTCGTAGCTTCCGGACTGAGGAGGCGGTGCGGGAGCTCAAGGTCCTGATCCCGGAGTTCGTCTCCAATAACTCCCCCTACCAGCACATCGATGAGGAGCTCCACCGCTCCAGGTAAGGCATACTGTAACAAGCATAAGGGGCTGCTCGTCGTCTGACGGGCAGCCCCTTACTTATTTAGTTCGGTTATATCTCTTACTTGATCACCTCGCCACGGATGGTGAGTACGGCGGGACCCTTCTTCCCGTTACTGTAGACGGAGATGGTCTTCACGAAGGGATAGACCCGCCCGGCGGGGTCATAGGTGACGGTCACCTTACCCTCCTTGCCCGGGGCTATCGGATCCTTGGAGAAAGAGGGCGTTGTGCAGCCACAGCTGGATATCACTCGCGTGAGCACGAGCGGAGCGTTGCCGACATTCTTGAACGTAAAGACGAATGACACCGGTCCGTCGCCCTCGCTGATGGTGCCGAAGTCGTGCTCCGACTCGGCAAACTCGATCGCAGCTTTCTTACTGTCGTCTTGCTGCAGCTCCTGCGCCATGGCTGTCACTCCGAAGAGGCTTGCCACGAGCAGAGAGAGCAGGTAAAGTGTACTTCTTTTCATCATGTTATTGTATATCCTTATATTCTGATTTAGAGTAACTACCACTACGCAGTTACCTTGCGTATAGAGACAAAGGTACGAATTTATTTGCAAGCCCGATCTCCCGCCGCCCTCCCCGTCAGGGCTGACGCGTTTGAGACTCGTCCATCGGCAGCGTAACCGCATCCGCAAGGATGCCCACTCCGTAGGCATCGGTCGAGCCACGAAGTGGCGAAGACCGATGTATGAGAGTTTATTTCGTATCCCGACCCCTTGCGGGTCGCCGTCACATCGGAGATGGGCGATAAGACCACCCATCCGCATACCTAAGCATCAGCCTCTCTGACGGGCTTCAGATAGCTTACTGTATAGCTCAGAGGCGTCAGGTCTGCGACCTCAACTAAACCCGGTATTAGTCATCACTATTACCGGGTTTAGTGATCACTAATACCGGGTTTAGAATTCACCGAACTCTATCCAGCTCGGTACGATGCTCCCCGTCGCCGGGGATGCCCGCTCCCTTGCGGGTCGCCGGCATAGGAGATGTCTGCTCGGCGACCCGCAAGGGGTCGTGAGGTTAGGGTGTGCTTCTGTACATCGGTCACCGCTTCGCGGATGACCGATGCCTATGGAGCGAGCACCCTTCGGGTGTCATAGCGAGGGTTTCGTATTCCTATTTCTACACCAAATGCAGATTATCAGGAGGGATGAGCTTAGCCCCCGAAGGGGAGACGCATTTTTGGTCAGGAAGAGACACGAAGAGACTCTACGAGACAACTCCTCCCGGCGGGGATGCTATATTTGGACGATGGTGCGAACCGCAAGGGGCGCTTCGCTTCCGCATCTTCACAGTGAGCTGGATGGTTTTCTGTATCACTCAGTACCCCCCGTCAAATGCGTCACCTCTGACGGGTTGGTGGAGACCGTGCTCGCAGGGCACTCTTTTTGGTAACTTTGTGGACTGATGAGTGAGCAAGGATTTACATACACGGGGCGGCGCGTCGCCCTCTGCACGCTGGGGTGTAAGCTCAACTTTGCCGAGACCTCGTTCCTCGGACAGGCGCTCTTAGAGCGGGGTATGGTCCTCGCTGAGGAGGGCGAGTCTGCCGACCTGGTGCTGGTCAATACCTGCTCCGTCACCTCGGTGGCGGACCGGAAGAGCCGGCAGCTGATCCGCCGAGCCAACCGCGATCATCCCGATGCGGTGATCGTCGTCACCGGCTGCTCGGCTCAGCTACAGCCGGAGCGGTACGCCAAGCTTCCCGGCGTCGATCTGGTGCTGGGAGCGAAAGAGAAGGGCGCCCTACTCCACTACCTCGACCACCTGAGCGCAGTCGATACGGTGGAGGTGTCGCCGTATGAGGAGGCAACCACCTTCGTCCCCAGTGTCTCATCTGAGGGTCGGACACGCCACTTCCTCAAGGTGCAGGACGGCTGCGACTACTGCTGCTCCTACT
This sequence comes from uncultured Porphyromonas sp., assembly GCF_934359325.1. GTDB lineage: Bacteria > Bacteroidota > Bacteroidia > Bacteroidales > Porphyromonadaceae > Porphyromonas_A. The sequence goes on along the minus strand of NZ_CAKRLH010000050.1, from coordinate 7,450 downwards.
GCACGATCCCCTTTGCCCGAGGTCACAGCCGCAGTGGCGAGGTGGCGGATCTCGTTCGCCGAGCCGAGCAGGTGGCAGCGCACGGCGGGAGGGAGATCGTCCTGACGGGGGTCAATGTGGGCGACTTCGGACGCGACACCGGCAGCTCATTTATTCAGCTCTTGGAGGCGCTGGACGACGTGGAGGGGATCGACCGCTTCCGCATCTCCAGCATAGAGCCCAATCTCATCACCGACGAGATCATCGACTTCGTCAGGGGTAGCAAGCGCTTTGCCCCACACTTCCACATCCCACTCCAGAGCGGCTCTGATAAGGTGCTGCGGCTGATGCGGAGACGCTACCGGCGGGAGGTCTTTGCCCACAAGGTGGAGCTGATCCACCGGCTCATGCCGGACGCCTACATCGGCGTAGACGTAATCGTCGGCATGCGGGGCGAGGAGGAGGCGGACTTCGAGGATAGCGCCGCCTTCATCGCCGGGCTGCCGGTCTCCAAGCTCCATGTCTTCCCCTACAGTGAGCGAAAGGGCACCGCGGCGCTACGGATCACGCCGGTGGTCTCGCCTGAGGAGAAGCACCGCCGGGCGCGGCGACTGATCACGATCAGCGACCGCAAGCTGAGCGACTTCACCCGGAGCCAGGTGGGGACCGAGCGGCGGCTGCTGGTGGAGGAGCCTGAGGGTCACGACTGGCTCTATGGTTATACAGAGAATTATCTCCGCGTCCGGATCCCCTACCGCCCCGACCTGACAGGCGAGGTGGTCACGGTCCGGGCGGATCACGTGGTGCCGGGACATCCGGACCTGGTGGAGGGCGTACTGATATGAGGAAAAAGGTTGCCGTCGTCGTACTCAACTGGAACGGCTCCACGCTGATCCCACACTACCTCCCGACCCTGCTCGAGCATACCGACCCGGAGCTGGCAGACGTGATCGAGGCAGACAACGGCAGCACGGACGACTCCCTCGAGATACTGGCGCGTGACTACCCTCGGGCGGTGCCGCTTCCACTCGGGAGCAACCTTGGCTTTGCCGCCGGGTACAATAGGGTCATCACCGAGCTGGAGGGGTACGACTACATCTGCCTCCTCAATGACGACGTCCTCGTGACGAAGGGCTGGCTGGAGCCGCTGGTCGACTTCCTCGACAGCCACCCCGAGGTGGTCTCCGTCCAGCCTACGATCCGCTGGGAGCGCGAGCCGAAGCGTCTTGAGTACGCTGGCGCACTGGGAGGCTACATGGATCGGCTGGGCTACCCCTTCTGCCGAGGGCGGCTCTTCTCCACCCTCGAGGAGGATCGGGGGCAGTACGGGACGGAGCCGATGCCGGTCTTCTGGACCAGCGGTGCCTGTATGCTCTGCCGGCGGGAGGCTTACCTCGCCGCCGGAGGACTGGATGAGACCTTTGTCGCCCACCAGGAGGAGATCGACCTCTGCTGGCGCTGGCAGGCTGCCGGTCACGACCTCTACGTCATCCCCGAGAGTGTCGTCTACCACTGGGGAGGAAAGTCGCTCAGCGCCGACAACCCACGGAAGACCTTCCTCAACTTCCGAAACAACATCCTGATGCTACGGAAAAACCTCCCCTCCCGGGTCCTCCGCTCCACGCTGCGGAAGCGGTGGTTCCTCGACCACCTCGCCGCCCTTCACTTCCTCCTCCGCGGACACCTCGGCGATGCCCGGGCCGTGCTCCGCGCCAGGAGAGAGCTACGGAGACTCCGCCCCGTGCGCAGTGGCGGCGACCTTGAGCGCGCCTACAGCCGACTTTATCCTAGATCCATTCTCCTCGAGTATCACCTCCGGGGACATCATACCTACGACAGACTATCACCATGAGACCGACACTTGCACTTATCATCCTCCTGCTCCTCACCGGCTGCGTCAGCAAGGAGGAGCGCGCCGCCAAGCATCTCCTTGCCGAGGCGCAGATCGCCTATCAGGACTCCGACTACAGCCACTCGGCTCGGCTCCTCGACTCCCTCCACCGCACCTACAGCGGTGCCGTGGAGACGCGTAAGGTTGCACTCCATCTGCAGCAGCTGGTTCGTACAGCGACGGCAAAGAGAGACTCGATCCGGATGACATCGCTCGCCGAGGAGGGCGTCGCCCGGCTTGACTCGCTGCAGCGGCTCTTCAAGCTGATCGAGTACCCCCGCATGCCGGATGAGAACATCCTGCGGTACAAGGGCTACGACCCCTCCGCCGCCAATCCTGAGGCAAACTTCCTCGATGCATATATCAAGGCGGATGGCAAGATCCAACTCATCGCCGGCACCTCGGCCCCCAAGGCTCAGGGCGTCACTTACCTCCGCCTGATGGAGGAGGCCGGCGGGACCTACGTCCTCAGCGACACCATACCCTACGACAGGGCACTCAACTACCGCTTTCGCACCGGTGGCGTGACCCACGAGCGGCTGACGCTCTCCCTCGAGGCCTCGGAGCGTCTCGGCGCCTTTGTCCACGCCACCCCCACCTCGTCAGCCATCCGCGCCTCCTTCGGCCCTCAGGGCAAGAGCTTTACCCTCGATGCTCGAGCGCGAGAGGCGATCAGCGCCACCTACCTCTACTTCCGCACCTACGTGGGGATCAAGAATGCTGAGGGCGAAGCGGAGGCCGCCACTGCCCGTGCCGCCCACTTCGGCACCAAAGCTCACCTCACCGATCCCGCCAAGTAAGTCCCTGGCGACAGAGACAGGACGAGACGGCTGACCGATAGCCGTAGTCTGGCGACAAAAAGAGAGAGAGCCTACCCGTATGGATGCGGATAGGCTCTCTCTGGAGTCGTGTGGGGTCAGAGCTTGGCGACTTGCTCCTTGAAGCACTCTCCGCGGTGCTCGTAGTTCTTGAAGAGGTCAAAGGAGGCGCAGGCGGGAGAGAGTAGCACCACATCGCCCTCCATCGGGTGGAGACTCTGCACGAGGACAAAGGCCTCCTCCATCCCCGTCGCATCGAAGGATGGGATAGGCAAGGGATCGAAGGTGGTATGGAGCTTGGCGCTGTCGGTGGTGAGGTAGATCAGCGCCTTGCACTTCGCCTCCACGAGCGGCTTGATCTCCTCGTAGTCGTTGCCCTTGTCGGTACCACCGAGGAAGAGGATCGTCCGCCCGTCCGGCATCGCCTCGAGGGCGTGGCGGGTGGCATCGATATTGGTCGCCTTGGAGTCATTGATGTACTTCACTCCGTGGAGGACGCGTGTCAGCTCCATACGGTGCTCTATACCGGTGAAGTCCTCCAGTGCCTCGGTGACGGTGCCATCCTCGAGGTCGGGATCGAGCCCCAGGGCGTGGAGCACGAGGCAGGCGGCCATGACGTTGCAGGCGTTGTGCGGACCCTTGAGCTGAAGGCGGGAGTAGTCGATGAGGCACTCCTTGCCACCCGAGAGACGGATGTGGATCGTCTCGCCATCGAGGTAGGCGGCGGTGTCGGTGCGGGTGAGGGAGAAGGAGAGGGCATGCGCCGCGCTTGGATCCCTGCGGGCGAGCATGGTGGCTGTCTCAGGATCATCGGCGTAGGTGATGGCGTAGTCCTCCTCGGTCTGGTTTTGGAATACCCTTCCCTTGGCATCGGCGTAGAGCTCCAACTTGTGGTCGTACCGGTCGAGGTGGTCGGGCGTGATATTCATCAGCACCGCGGCGTGCAGATGGGTGTCGTACATGTGGTCGAGCTGGAAGCTGGAGAGCTCCATGACGTAGACCTTGTGCGGGTCACGGACGAGGCACTGGGCGAGGGAGAGACCGATATTGCCACACGCCACCGCATCAATGCCGCACGCTTGTAGGAGGTGCGCGGTGAGGGTGGTGGTGGTGGTCTTGCCATTGGACCCCGTGATGCCTACGAGGATGCTGCCCTGAGCAACGTGCTGAGCGGCAAACTCGATCTCTGAGACGATCGGCACGCCGGCCTCGATGCAGCGCTGCACCACGGCGGCGCTGTCAGGGATGCCGGGGCTCTTGATCACCCTCGTTGCGCGTTCGAGTTCGGGGAGGGAGTGACCCCGCTCCTCGATCCGTATCCCATGCTGGAGCAGCAGGTCGCGGGTGGCATCGCGGAGGGTATTGCTGTCGGAGAGGAGGACCCTGTGCCCCAGTCGCTTCGCCAGGAGGGCGGCCCACATGCCACTCTCGCCTCCTCCCAGGACTATGGTGTATTCCATACTATTTTATCTGAACTTAAGTGTCGCAATCGTCAGCACCGCGAGTACGATGCCTATGAGCCAGAAGCGGGTGGTGATCTTTGCCTCCGGGATCGGTCGGTAGGGCCGCTGCAGGAGGGCGTCTATACTACCGTCACCGGGCTTCTGGTAGTGGTGGTGGAGGGGGGTCATCTTGAAGACCCTCTTCCCCACGCCGGTGCGTCGCTTGGTGTATCGGAAGTAGGTGGTCTGGATGATCACCGAGAGCGTCTCCACGAGGAAGACGCCGCAGAGGATCGGCAGGAGCAGCTCCTTGCGGATCACGATGGCAAAGATGGCAATGATGCCGCCGAGCGTCAGGCTCCCGGTGTCGCCCATGAAGATCTGCGCGGGGAATGAATTGTACCAGAGGAAGCCCGCCGTCGCACCAATGAAGGCGGCAGCAAAGACGACCAACTCCTCCGCACCGGGAATGAACATGACGTTGAAGTACGCTGCCATCTCGATATGGGAGGAGATGTAGGCGAGGATCCCCAGCACCACACCGATGATCGCTGAGGAGCCTGTGCAGAGGCCGTCAAGTCCGTCGGTGAGGTTGGCGCCATTGGAGACCGCCATCACGATGAAGACGAAGAGCAGGCTGACGAAGATGATGGTGAAGAGTTCGCCATTCTGCCCTATACCGAGCCACGGTGCGATGGCGGAGTAGTCGAGGTTGTGCCCCTTGACGAAGGGGATGGTGGTCTGGAGGGACTGCGTCTCTACGGTGGCAAACTGGGTCACCACCCTACCCTCCTCCAGCACCTGGCGGGCATTCTCCTTGATCACCACCGCCGGGGAGGTGAGGAAGACGAGCGCCACCAGCACGCCGAGACCCATCTGGGCGATGAGCTTGTAGCGTCCGGCGAGTCCGTCCTTATTTTTCTTAAATACCTTGATGTAGTCGTCCGCAAAGCCGAGCCCGCCGAGCCAGAGCGTGGCGATGATCATCAGGATGATGTAGATGTTGTCGAGCCGGCAGAAGAGCAGCGTCGGGATCAGGATGGCCGCGAGGATGATCAGCCCGCCCATAGTTGGGGTGCCCTTCTTGGAGAGCATGCCCTCGATGGTGTAGGGTCGCACGGCGTCGCTGATCTGCTTCTCCCTTAGGAGGGTGATGATCTGCCGACCGATGACGATGGAGACGATCAGGCTGACGATGACGGCAAAGGTGGCGCGGGTGCTGACGTAATTGAATACCGCCGACCAGCGGAGGTTTTGCGAGGCGAAGTAGTCAAAGAGGTAGTACAGCATAGGCTACTCGCTCCTTCGCTCCTCGTCCTCAAAGACGCGGTGCACCTCCTCCACGTCGCTGAAGTGGTGCCGCACCCCATTGATCTCCTGGTAGGTCTCGTGGCCCTTGCCGGCGATGAGGATGATGTCTCCCGGCTGTGCCATCGTGCAGGCGGTGCGGATCGCCTCCCGCCGGTCCACAAGCCTGAGCGTGGAGGAGAGCTGCTCCCGGGAGAGTCCCTCGCAGAGGTCCTCGAGGATCTGCCGCGGATCCTCGTCGCGGGGGTTATCCGACGTGAGGATCAGCAGGTCGGAGTACTTCGCTGCGGTGGCGGCCATGATCGGCCGCTTGCCCTTGTCGCGGTGCCCTCCCGCTCCCACGACCGTGATGACGCGTCCGTGGTGGACCCGCTGCAGGTCGGTGAGCGTGGTGAGGACATTGTCCAGCGCATCAGGCGTGTGGGCAAAGTCGACCACGGCATAGTATCCCCGCTTGGAGGCGAGGGTCTGGAAGCGTCCCGTCACCGCTGTGAGGGTGCTGATCTGGCGGAGGGTCTCCTCCTTGGGTGCCCCGAGCAGTCGCGCCGTGCCGTAGACGGCGAGGAGGTTGTAGGCATTGAAGGCGCCGACCAGTCGCACAGAGATCTCCTCCCCGTCGATGATCAGATCCGTCCCGTCGAGATGCTCCTCGAGGAGCCGTCCCTTATAGTCGGCACTCCGCTTGAGCGCGTAGGTGTGTACCTGGGCGCGAGTATTTTGCACCATCACCATCCCATTCGTCTCGTCGAGGTTGGTGAGGGCAAAGGCTTCCGTCGGCAGTTCGTCGAAGAAGATCTGCTTGGCTCGGAGGTAATTGGCAAAGGTCTTATGGTAGTCGAGGTGATCTCTCGTGAGATTCGTGAAGATCCCACCGGCGAAGGTGGTTCCACCGATCCGGTGCTGGTGGATTGCAATGGACGAGACCTCCATAAAGGCGTAGCTGCAGCCCGCCTCCACCATCTCGTGGAGGTATCTCTGGAGCGTCAGTGCGTCGGGAGTGGTGAGGTGACTCGGCGTCGTCTCATCGTCGATGCGGACGCAGACGGTGGAGATCAGCCCGACCCGGTAGCCCAGCTTGCGGAAGAGCTCATAGAGGAGTGTGGCAATGGTGGTCTTACCATTGGTCCCGGTGACGCCGACGAGGCGGAGCTTGTCGGACGGGTGGTCGTAGAGATTGGCCGCCACATCTCCCAGGATCACGTCGGTATGCTCGACGCGTATGTAGGCGATCCCGGGGCGATACTCGTCGGGGACGGTCTCACAGATGACCGCTGCGGCACCGCGGTCGAGTGCCTGGTCGATGAATCGGTGTCCATCGGTCACCAGACCGCGCAGGGCGACGAAGAGGTCCCCCTTGCCAACGGAGCGCGAGTCGGAGCAGATCTGCCCGATCTCGATGCTGTCCTCCCCGGCGATCAGCTCGTGGGGGACGCCCCGCATGATTTTACTGAGTTTCATTACCTATTGTGGGATAAAGTGATGATTTAATTCTTAGGCTCCCCCAGGGTGAGACGGATCGCTCCCCCACCCTTCAGTGCCGTACCGGGAGAGAGGGACTGGTGGGTGATGTACCCTCCCCGCCCGCTGCAGCTGACCCTCAGCCCGAGGGTCTCACAGAGGTAAAGCGCATCGGAGGTGGCCATGCCGACGACGTTGGGCATCGTATTCATCCGGATGCTCAGGTCGCTGAGGCGCCGGAGACTGTCCTCGGCATGATAGCCGACCCAGTCGGCGCTCCCCTTGGGCCGCTTGACCCCGGTCACGTGAGCCGCCTGCTCCACGCCGCTACGTAGTCCTCCGCCCATGACGTGGGTAAAGACGGCCGTCGAGTCGCTCTCTACCTCGCTCAAGCGGATCTTATGCTGTGTGGCGCTCACCTGCTCGGCGATGCTGCGGATCACCGCCCCGGGGGAGAGGGAGATATTGCCCTTGTAGGGCGCATTGATCACCACCATACAGGAGTACTTCGGCTTCTCGGCCGGGAAGTAGGCAGCAAAGGAGTAGCGGTGGCG
>NZ_CAKRLH010000049.1 GCF_934359325.1 uncultured Porphyromonas sp. | reverse complement strand
CAAAAACTCCGCTTTGGATTACTCCTGATAGCTGTTTTGCTCCTGATAGCCGGGCTCCATGCTTCGATGTTTTGGATAATGAATAGCTGTTGCAAGGCTTTCTCATAATCATCAAAGGTATCACGAGATAATGAGACTTCGCCTGAGCTTAAGATGTCTTCTATCAACGTTTTCTTCTTTGCGAGTGTTGATATGTTGCGTGCATATGACTTCAGAATCATCTGAGTGGTCAGACTGTCCCGCCTTTTCCCATCCACACGAGTTATATCATCCTCGCAAAGAGATTGAACATATTTCTTGGCTATCAGGAGTTGTGAGCTTTTGGATCTAGTCTGCAATGATGCCGGCCAACCTCCTCGGGAGGCCAAGAAGATAAGATCTTCAATCTTTAAGTTGCTGGTTTTCCCGTCTATGTTGTAGTCGGGGTTATCAAACAATTCTTTCAAAGAAACTGATCCCGTAGAGTCTTGGGACTCCCACAGGCTCATAGGCATCATACTCATCCTGGCGATTCTCCCCACTCCGGAGTGCAAGATCTCAGACTTGTTGATAGCATTAGACCCGGTAAGAATGAATTGACCGGGGAGGTTCCTGATATCAACCTGCGCTCGAACAGCGTCCCACAGAACCGGTATATCTTGCCATTCGTCAACTAAGCGAGGGGTTTCACCATTAAGTAGCAGGGAGGGCTTTGACAAAGCAGTTGCCTGGTACTCCGCACGCATGTCCGGATCCTGAAGCTGGATCACACTCCTGGCAATCTGACGGGCAGTGGTCGTTTTGCCACACCACTTGGGTCCCTCGATGAGAACGGCCCCAAAAGCCTCAAGAAGCTCGCAGAGCAGTGCGTCTACCGTACGTTTATAGTAACTCATATCTACCTGTGTCATTGAAGCTCAAATATAGCAATTATCCGACATGCAAACTGTGCGATCGGCAAATTTGTGGTGTTTCGATCGGCAAATTTGTTGTGTTTCGGTCGACAAATTTGTGGTAGAGCGAGGGCGTAGACTTTGCAATCGGGTTGCGGAGAAGTTCTCCTACCTTTGTCCGCAAGAGAATAAAGATATGAATAAGAAATTACTGCGCCTGATCGCAGCCGCACTACTCCTGGCGGTGGCTGTAGTTATAGAGCACCATGTGGCTCTGCCTCTCTGGCAGCTGCTCCTCATCTACCTCGTACCTTACCTCATCGTTGGGTACGATACGCTGTGGGAGGCGGCGGAGGGAATAGCGAAGGGGGAACTGCTGGACGAGGACTTCCTGATGAGCATCGCCACGCTGGGGGCACTGGGAATTGGCTTCCTACCGGGGGCTGAGAGCCAGTTCCCCGAGGCGGTCTTCGTTATGCTCTTCTTCCAGCTCGGGGAGCTCTTCGAAGAGTATGCCGAGGGGCGCAGCCGACGGGCGATCTCTCACCTGATGGAGATCCGGCCCGACACCACCCACATCCGCCGAGGTGGTGAGGTGGTGGAGGTGCCGTCGGAGGAGGTATCCATAGGTGATACCATGGTGATACGCCCTGGAGAGCGAGTGCCCCTCGACGGCATCATCACTGAGGGGCGCTCCAGCCTCAATACCGTCGCCCTCACCGGCGAGAGCGTCCCGCGGGAGGTCGCCGAGGAGGACGAGATCCTCTCGGGATGCGTCAATATCTCCGGGCTGCTTGAGGCACGCGTGACGAAGAGCTTCGGCGACTCCACCGCCTCGCGGATCATCAAGCTGGTGGAGGAGTCTGCCGAGCACAAGTCCCGGAGCGAGACCTTCATCACCCGATTTGCTCGGGTCTACACTCCGATAGTCGTGGGTGTGGCGGTGCTGCTTGCCATTGTCCCGCCACTCCTCACGGGCGACTTCAGTGGGCACTTCGCCACCTGGCTCTACCGTGCCCTCACCTTCCTCGTCGTCTCCTGCCCTTGCGCGCTCGTCATCTCCATCCCGCTCACCTTCTTCGCCGGCATCGGTGGTGCCTCGAGGGAGGGGATCTTGATAAAGGGTGCCAATTACATTGACCGGCTCGCCAAGACCGGCGTTGTTGTACTGGACAAGACCGGCACGCTGACGAAGGGAGTCTTCGAGGTGAATGCGGTCCACCCGGTGGCACAGGATGAGAATCATCTGCTGCACCTCGCCGCCCACGTGGAGCGCTTCTCCACCCATCCCATCGCTGCGTCACTCCGGGATGCTTACCCCGGGGAGCAGGACGACTGCAGCGTAGAGCAGATCGAGGAGATCGCCGGTGAGGGCGTCACGGCGGTGGTGAATGGACAAAAGGTGGCGGTCGGCAATAGTACCCTCATGGAGCGCATCGGAGCCAAGTGGCACCCCTGCGACCACGTCGGGACGATTGTCCACGTCGCCATCGACGGCGTCTATGCCGGACACATCGTCGTCTCCGATGCGATCAAGCCCGATGCCCGTGAGGCGATGGATGCGCTGCGTCAGGCGGGGATCACCCGCAGCGTGATGCTGACCGGCGACCACCGAGACGTGGCGGCCCATATCGCTGAGGAGACCGGCGTGACGGCATTTCACGCTGAGCTCCTCCCCGAGGATAAGGTGAAGAGACTGGAGGAGGAGCTGAATGCAGCCGAAGGGATGGTCGCTTTCGTCGGGGATGGGATCAATGATGCGCCCGCCCTCGCACGAGCCGACATCGGGATCGCCATGGGTGGTCTCGGATCCGACGCCGCCATAGAGGCGGCCGATGTGGTGCTGATGGATGACAAGCCCTCCAAGATCGCCCTCGCCATCCGGATCTCTCGCCGCATCCTTCGGATCGCCCGGGAGAACGCCATCTTCGCCATCGGGGTGAAGCTCCTCGTCCTCCTCCTCGCCGCCCTCGGTCTTGCGACGATGGGCATGGCGGTCTTCGCCGACGTCGGTGTGATGGTCCTTGCGATCCTCAACGCCATGCGCGCCCTCCGCACCCCCCGCTGATATCTGGAGTGGTGCCTGAGTAGGGCAGAGTGTATTCTCTTTGCTACGCAAAGGTCTCCATCTCTTTCGATGTCCCCGTCTCGGCCTATCAGAATGCGAATTAGCCCAAAGCTCGCAGGGCTGACGCGTTTGAGACTCATCCATCAGCAGCGTAACCGCATCCGCAAGGATGCCCGCTCCCTAAGTATCAGCCTCTCTGACGGGCATCAAATAAGTTTACTGTAAGGCTCAAGCTCGTCAGCCCCTACACCCTCAAACTAAACCCGGTATTAGTCATCACTATTACCGGGTTTAGTGATGACTAATACCGGGTTTAGAATTCACCGAACTCTATCCAGCTCGATACGATACTCCCCGGCGCCGGGGATTCGCCTACCGGCGGCATAGGGGATGAATGTGGCATCGTACAGGGGCGGGGTGTCAGAAGACGGGGACCGGCGAGTAAGTCCCTGCGGGATCGGGCGGGCGAGGTAAAGCTCAAATGCGTCAGCCCCGCCAAAGCTCGTCGGGCGTTTCGTATTCTGGATAAAATGGCTACCTTTGCCCTCACATAAGACCGAGAGGTCATCGGGGTGTAGCGCAGTCCGGTTAGCGTATCTGCTTTGGGAGCAGAGGGTCGCGAGTTCGAATCTCGCCACCCCGACAAGACAAAAAAAGAGAGCGATGAGGAGATCTATTTCTCTTCATCGCTCTCTTGGTTTATCTTGTTAGGATTTCCTATCGACCCATACGGGTGGAGGGGTTGAGTACCTCGTGGTGGCTGTAGGGCTGCTCCTCGGGGCGGTGGAGGGCGGAGTCGGCAGGCTTCTCCTCCGCCGGCAGGGTCGCTTCGTCATCGTCCATATAGCAGATGACATCGCCCTTGCGAACCATGGCGCCCTGATCGGCAACCACCTCACGGATGCGTCCACCGACGAGGGCGGTCACCGGCTCGCGGTAGCCGCCTGAGGGGCAGATCTCGCAGAGGCAGCTCCCACGGCGGTAGGCGGTGCCGACCTGAGGTGCGGCGGAGCCCTCCTCGAGATTGATCTCCCAGAGGATCTGACCACTCGTGGGGGCGGTGACTGCCGTCCATGCGGCACGCTTCAGCGCCCGAACCTCCTCGGGGGTGGTGCCGAGGAGGGCGGCACGCTCAGCACGCTTCTGCTCCAGGTCCTCGAGGAATCGCTCCTTGGCAATGCCGGAGCGGTAGTCGCGGTACTGCGGCTCGTGCATGGCGAGCTCAAAGAGCTCCTCGTCGTCCTCGCCGTAGTCCCAGCCCTCCTCGTCCATCATCCGGCGGAAGCGGTCGAGGTCGTCGGGGTAATTGGTCTGCGGGTCAGCGTCGGTAAAGGCGAGCCCCTTCTCCTCCGCAAGCGTGCGCAGCTCCTCAGCCACGGGGCCGGGGACGCGACCATTCTTGCCGAGGATCATTCCCCAGGCCTTCTCATCAATAGCCTGCCACCGCTCGCCGCCGCGCTCCATATTGAAGACATTCATCAGGGCGATGTTCTTGGTGTACTGGCTGTAGGGGGTGACGAGGGGCGGGTAGCCGAGCATTGGCCAGATGTGCGCCACCTCGTCGAAGAGCTTCACCATCAGATCGTCGATGGAGATCTCCGGCTCGTCCTTCTGCCGATGAAACATATTGATCGCCTCGTGGATGCCCTTCAGGTCGGACATCATCGAGCCCATCATCCCTCCGGGGAGCCCGCAGCCGATGAGGAGCGAGGAGCACTGGAGGTTTTGCTCATTGATGTAGTAGCCGAGGAAGTCGTCCACAAACTCCTGCGTGAGTGTGCGGACCTGCATATAGGCCTTCATATTGATCTCCGGCACCTCGAAGCCATCGGCTCTCAGCATCTCCCGGATGGTGATCACGTCGGGGTGGATCTTTCCCCACGAGAGCGGCTCCACGGCGGTGTCGAGGATGTCCACGCCGGCGCGCGCCGCCTCGAGCATAGACGCGACGGAGAAGCCGGGACCGATGTGGCCGTGGTACTCGATCACGATGTCGGGGTGCGCCTCCTTGATCCGCCGGACGATCTGACCGATGACTGTCGGTCGACCGATGCCGGCCATATCCTTGAGGCAGATCTCCTCAGCTCCCGCCTCGATGAGCGTGTCGGCAAGAGCGGCGTAGTAGTCTACCGTGTGGACGGGCGAGTGGGTGATGCAGAGCGTCGCCTGCGGGGTCATACCCGCCTCCTTGGCGTACCGGATCGAGGGGATGACGTTGCGGGGGTCATTGAGCCCGTCGAAGATGCGGGTAATGTCGACTCCCTGGGCGTGCTTCACCTTGTACATCAGCCGCCGCACATCCGACGGACAGGGGTACATCCGGAGGGCATTGAGCGCCCGGTCGAGCATGTGGGTCTTGATCCCTGCCTCACGGAAGGGCTTGGTAAAGGTCCGGACAGCTTGGTTGGGATTCTCGCCTGCGAGCAGCTGAACCTGCTCGAAGGCGCCTCCATTCGTCTCCACTCGGGAGAAGCAGCCCATATCTATGATCGCGGGGGCGACCCGCTCCAGCTGGTGGGCGAGAGGCTGGTACTTCCCCGAGCTCTGGAACATGTCTCGGTAGACGAGACTGAATTGTATCGGTTTCCTTTTTGTCATAAAAAGAAGAAGCGGTTATTACAGCTTGCGTGCGGCGAGGTCGCTCAGGTGGGAGCGCTCGCCGTGGATGAGATTGACGTGTGCAAAGCAGTCCTCACCGCGCATCCGCTCGATCATGTAGGCGAGGCCGTTGCTCCTGCTGTCGAGGTAGGGCGAGTCGATCTGCTGTACGTCTCCGGTGAAGATCATACGGGCGTGGTCGCCGGCGCGGGTGATGATGGTCTTGATCTCCTGGGGCGTGAGGTTTTGCGCCTCATCGACGATGAAGATCACGTCGCCGAGGCTTCGACCACGGATGTAGGCCAGTGCCTCGACCACTAAGCGCTCATCGCCCAGCATAGCATCGATCTCCTGTGCAGCGGCGGACCCGGTCCCGAGCTGTGACTTGATCACATTGAGATTATCGAAGAGCGGCTGCATGTAAGGCATGATCTTCTGCTTATAGTCTCCCGGAAGGAAGCCGATGTCCTTGTCGGCAAGGGAGACGATCGGTCGGGCGAGGAGGATCTGTCGGTAGTCCTCGGCCTGGGCGAGGGCAGCAGCGAGGGCGAGGAGCGTCTTACCCGTACCGGCGGTACCGGTGAGAGCGACGAGGGAGATGGTCGGATCCATCAGCACGTCGAAGGCGAGCGCCTGCTCCGCATTGCGCGGGGAGATGCCGAAGTAGCTCTTCTTCTCCACGGTGCGGACCGTCTTCGCCTCATTGTCCACGCGGCAGAGTGCGGAGGAGTTGGGAGCCTTGAGGACAAAAGTCTGATTGGGCACCACGGTGACCGGCAGGGAGAGCTCCTCGACGGGAACGCCCTTGCCACCGGCGACGTAGAGGCTGTCCACGGCGCTATCGTCGGCGATCTCTATCTCGTGCTGCTCGGGTCGATTGGGGTCCTCCTGCCGGATCTTGTCGGTCGTGTAGTCCTCCGCCTCGAGCCCGAGGGAGAGAGCCTTGAGCCGCATATTGACATCCTTGCTCACGAGGACCGTTTCCTCGCCGGGATGCTCGTCCATCAGCGTCAGTGCGGTGGAGAGGATGCGGTGATCCTTGATGTCCTCCCCAAAGGCTGCCTGCACCTTGGGGTGGTGCTGTCCCTCGGTCAGGATGTAGACCCGTCCGCCGTCGGCATTGACCGCTATGCCGTTGGTGATGAAGTCGTGGAGCTTGCTCCCCTTCTCCTTCGTGTCCTTCTCCGTCTCCTCCTCGATCGCCTTGTCGATGATGCGGGTAAAGGCGCGCGCATTGTAATTGATCTGCTCGTAGCCTTTCTTGAATTTATCCACCTCCTCAAGGACGGCGATGGGGATGTAGACGTTGTTTTCCTGGAAATTCTTCACGCACTGGTAGTCGTGGAGGATCACGTTGGTATCGAGTACAAAGTTCTTCTTAGCCATGGTTGTTCGGTTGAGTTAGTGTATCCTTCGGCACAAATGTAGCGAAAAGAGATCCAATTGTACATTCAGCCCTTTCCTTACGAGAAGAATTGCTCGAGGGCGGAGCGGGTGATGCCGACGGAGGAGAAGCCGCCGTCGTGGTAGAGATTCTGCATTGTCACCTTACGTGTCAGGTCGGAGAAGAGTGCGACGCAGTAGTCGGCGCAGTCGTCCGCATCGGCATTGCCGAGAGGCGACATCCGGTCGGCAAAGAGGCGTAGCTGCTCCATCCCCTCGATCCCCTCGCCGGCAGTGGTCGCCGTCGGAGACTGGGAGATCGTATTGATACGCACGTGGCGCGCCTCACCGTAGATCAGCCCGAAGCTCCGGGTGATCGACTCGAGCATCGCCTTGGCATCCGCCATGTCGCTGTAGTCGACGAAGGAGCGCTGCGCAGCAATGTAGGTGAGCGCCACCACCGAGCCCCACTCGCTGATTGCATCGAGCCGCTTAGCGACCGAGAGCATCTTGTGGAAGGACATCGCTGAGATATCGAGGGTCTTCTCGTAATTCATGTAGCTGAGCTCCTCGTAGGGGATCCGCTTGCGGATGTTGGGGCTCATGCCGATGGAGTGGAGCACAAAGTCGATCCTCCCGCCCAGCTGCTCCATCGCCTGCGTGAAGACCTGCTCCAGCTCCTCGACCGAAGTGGCGTCCGCCGGGATGACGATACTCCCGGTCTCCTCTGCCAGCCGGTCGAGCGTGCCGAAGCGCAGCGCCGCGGCGGTATTCGAGAGGGCGAGTGTGGCGCCCTCCTCATGGCAGCGCTCTGCCACCTTCCAGGCGATCGACTTCTCATTGAGCGCCCCAAAAATGATCCCCCTCTTCCCCCTAAGCAATCCGTATGACATGATAATCTATGGCTTATGAAAAACGACTCGACAAAGTTAAGTATAATGCGCTACACCCTACCGCCCCGAAGCCCGATGAGACCCCCCATTTCTATTACCGGTAATAGTCAACACTAATATCGGTAACAGAAGTACCAGACCGCTACTATCTGAGTGACAGCGATATGCATTTTTGCATCCGGATTATGCATTCGGGCTGGCATTCGGCGGCAAAGTCAGATGCGTTCGTCTGGTTGTGTTATGAAGTGTTTTTTTGCTGATAAGAGATTATACCTATATTTGCATTAGAAGAATGCTAATCATAACCTTTGTATATGCGAGTATTGACATGAGATTTACTAAAATGAAAGGCTCTGCGGCCTTCTTGCTTTAGCAGGAGTGCTGTCTCTCTGCTCCTGTATGGAGCAGATCGCTCCGGACAACAAGGTCTGCCTGTCTTTCTACGATGAAGATTATATCCCTGAGGTGTATGGTCTTTCTGGTTTGGTTGCATCTTTGGATGCAAAACCCATTTCTATGAGTATGCTAAGTGTTTTTTATACTGTAATAGGATTATGAAGAATAAGAGTTATATGACGATCGCGAGGTGCTTAGCCATCTCACTTATGGCGTGTCTCATTTGTGGATGCGATGACGACACCAACAAGCCAGATAATGAGCCTGTGCGAAGTCTATACAATACAGTGTGGCGAGGAAATGCGAATGGTTACATCGAGCAGCAGACTACTGACATTAAGGTATCTCTGAGCTTCCTGCCGGGTAAAGTGGAGGGGACACCCGGCTATGAGAGTAAAACCGGTGAAACCGGTATGATGTATCTATCCTATCGCAATTACAAGTATGAGGGGGTGCGAAAATGTAACTATTGTTACGAAGATGGTCTGCTGCGATTAGCTATGTATGCTCTTAAGGATCATAAATGGGTGCTTGCAGAAGAATATGTCTTTATTATTGAAACATTTACCTCTGAGTACCTTAATTTAGGCAACGTGGATCATATTAGTGACTCGCTATTCTGGGGTATTTATTGCGCTCGTGTCAAAAATGATCAAGGGTTAGTGGAGTGGTAGGAGAGACTGCCTTTCTACTCTGCTTCTCTGTGCGTGATATAAGTCCGCCAAAGACTTTGCGTTAGGTCGTTTGCGAAGCTCCTGCCAACTTCGGCAGGGGCTTCGTGGCTTAGATCTCTAACGTATGAATGAGCTTGTAGTCGACAGAAGTGAGCGCTACATGCAGATAAGAGACAGGCGGAGGTGGGGGAGGTGGTATCTTTGCAGTGCTCCTTGGGGTGGCTGATTCGCATTTCTATGTGGGGTTGGTACATTGCCGGAGAGAGATAATTTCGTACCTTTGCGGTGCCTTACCCATGAGGGTAGGGCGGGTGGCGAAGAGGCCGACCCTTGCCGAAATAGCTCAGTTGGTAGAGCGACGCATTCGTAATGCGTAGGTCACGAGTTCGAGTCTCGTTTTCGGCTCTCCCTCCCCCGAGAGCGTCTGCGGATGATTTTTATCCGTGGGCGCTCTCACTTTTTTGGAGGTGGAGGGTAGTAAGGGTATATTTGCGAGAAGGACCACATTGGCAGTCCTATTCATACTATCATTATAGCCTCCAGCTCTATGGCAAATATCCTCCAAATGCTCTCACCGGAGATGAAAGAGATCCTCCGATCGCAAAACATCTGGCCCGATCAGGTACTCTACCTGACCCGTCCGGATCAGCGGCTTGACATGTTTGCCCTCGGGCAGCGCCATTTCGAGATCTTCCTGCAGACCGAGGAGTATTTCCGTCAATTGGTGTCCAAGGCGGACCGCAAAGAGCGGAGTGCGGGCTACAATGTGCTTCCCCGCAAGTTTCGCGCGGTCCTCTACGAGTCCAGCGACACCGCTGAGCCGAGGCGGCTGCTCTTAGCCCTGCCACAGTCCGACATCCCCGGGCTGCGGGATCTCTACCCCATGCTGATATGGACTACGGATGAGGAGCAGAGCTTGATGGAGAGCCTGGGAGATGACATCGCCCTCCAGGCCTACCGAGACGGCTACATGGATAGTATGCCTATCGTCGCTCTGATGACCGGTGAGGTGCTCGCGGATGAGGACCCCCGTGGGGAGGAGAAGGAAAGACGCCGGGCAGAAGCGGTCCCGGAGCAGCTCTTCGCCTCCATAGACGATCGGACAGAAGTGGGCGAAATGGTGCAGGCGGAGATGAAGGAGAGGGGGATTCTCCCGGAGGATCTGCTGATGATCCGGGTCGGTGATGAGACGATGGAGAGTCTCTCTGATGAGAGGGTCCACGGCATCCTCCTGCGCTACGACGATGAGAATATGGATCGGCTCTATCAGCAGGCCGCCTCAGATAGCCCACTCGATGCGGACACCCGCACACCCAGGCCCTTCAAGGCCTGCTTGCTGAGGGACAGTCGCGGGACAGAGAAGCTCTATAGGCTGGAGGCTCCGCCCAAGTTAGATCCGGACGAACCGGAGCGACCACTCTTCTTCCCCCACCCCTCCATGCACGAGGAGATGGAGGAGGC
>NZ_CAKRLH010000048.1 GCF_934359325.1 uncultured Porphyromonas sp. | reverse complement strand
CAACAATGCCGGAACCATCGACCCCATGACGGCAGCTGAGATTGCGAAGAGCTTTGGGATAAGGGTATACACTATCGCTGTAGGCACTATGGGGCAGGCTCCCTATCCGGTGATGACTGACTTCGGTATCGAGTACCAGATGATGCCGGTGGAGATCGATGAGAGCTCCCTCCGGACCATCGCTGAGACCACAGGTGGTAGTTTCTTCAGGGCGACGGACAACTCCAGCCTAGAGGAGATCTACGACCAGATCGACCAGATGGAGAAGATCGAGCTGGAGGTACATAACTATACGGAGAAGTCTGAGCACTTTATGCCGTGGCTCTGTGTCGCCCTGCTCTGCCTATTTGGGGCGATCCTCTTGAGGACGACCGCTTTCCGTACGATGCCGTGATATACTGAGGATATGCGTTTTTTACACCCCTACATACTGCTCTTGCTCATTCCTCTTGCGCTCCTCTTGGTGTGGGCATTCCTGAGGATCAGGAGAGACAAGAAGAAGCTGAAGAATTTCGGGGAGACAGAGCTAGTTCGCCAGCTGATGCCCGATCTCTCTCTGAGACGCAAGCTGACGAAGGACATTCTGCTCATTGCCTCCGGGATGCTCATCGTGGTGGCACTTGCCCGCCCACAGGTGGGCTCCAAGCCGGAGAAGGTAAAGCTGGAGGGCATCGAGATGATCGTTGCTCTCGATCTCTCCAATTCGATGCTTGCTAAGGACGTCACCCCGAGCCGTCTCACGTTAGCCAAGAACATTGTGTCTCGCATGACGGACGAATTGGCAAATAACAAGATTGGTCTAATTTACTTCGCTGGAGAGGCGTACATTCAGCTACCGATCACCTCGGACTTCGTCTCCGCCAAGATGTTTCTCCAGTCCGCTGATCCCAGCCTCATAGCTGCGCAGGGTACCGTTATCGGCGAGGCAATCAAGCTAGCGACCAGAGGCTTTTCATCGGACAAGGAGGTGAAGAAAGCGCTGGTGCTGATCACTGATGCTGAGAACCTTGATGGTGATGTGGAGGAGGCACTCAAGGCTGCAAAGGAGAAGGGGATCCTCGTCTCCGTCCTGGGTGTAGGTACGGAGGAGGGAGCTCCGATCCCGATGGGCAATGGTGAGTATCTGACGGACGAAGAGGGTAAGGTGGTCGTTACTCGCCTTAATCAGCAGCTCGCCAAGCAGATTGCTGAGACTGCCGATGGGGTCTACATCCATGCTCAGGACGTCTCCGGAGCGGTCCGACTGCTCAAGAAGAGCCTTGACAGACTGCAGAAGTCAGATATGAGTACCACCGTCTACCGATCCTATGCGGATGTCTACTACTACTTCCTGATCCCGGCACTGCTCCTACTGATGATCGACCTGCTGATGCTGGATCATAAGAATAGGTTCCTTAGGCGGTTCAATATCTTTGACGTAAAGCGTAATGATGAGAAGTAAGTACTTGCTGTCGATCCTCTTTGCCTCTCTCTCCTGTCTCCCTCTCTGGGGGCAGAAGCAGGTGCGAGACCTGACCCGTAGTGGCAATAAGCTCTATCGCTCCGGGGAGTACTCCAAAGCAGAGATAGACTACCGGAAGGCTCTTGAGGTCAATAAGAGCGACCCTACTACGATCTTCAATCTCGCCAATGTCCTCTACCGAACTGATCGTGGCGAGGAGGCGGGCAAGCTTTACCAGTCTCTCGCCCCTCATCTCTCCTTACTCTCCCCTACAGAGGCGGCTGATCTGACGCATAACGCCGGCAACACCGCTTTCCGTGCCAAGCAGCTGGAGCAGGCAATCGAGTACTACAAGGAGTCGCTTCGTCGAAGACCCACTGATGAGGACACGCGCTACAACCTCGCTCTGGCTCAGAAGTTACTGGAGGATCAGAAGAAGAATGGCGGTGGTGGTCAGGATCAGAAGCAAGATCAGGATAAGGATCAGCAGAAAGACCAGCAAAAGGATCAGCAGAATGACCAGCAGCAACAACCTCAGCAGCCCAACCAGGATCAGATGTCCCAAGAGACTGCCAATAGGATCCTACAAGCCCTCCAGAAGGATGAGAAGAATACCCGACAGAAGCTAGAGCAGGCTCAGCAACAGAAGGGACGTAGTCGTCGTAAGAATTGGTAATCCATTATGTCTCACAGAGTACTCCACATAATTGCAAGCCTCTGTATCCTCTCCCTGACCGCTCAGGCGGTGAATAAGGTGACGGTAAGGGTCTCCCAGCCGCAGGAAGCGGTAGTGGGAGAGCCCTTCAGGGTCCAGTTGATCGTTAGTGACAAGGCATCCGATCCTCAGTGGTCGTTCCCATCAGGATTAGAGGTTCTGTATGGACCTGCGGTGAGTCGATCCTCGAGCACCAGCATCATCAATGGTAAGATGTCCCGCTCCTCCTCGACCTCATTCACCTACACGCTGATGGCCGATCATGCCGGCTCCTACAGTCTCCCCTCCGCTACTGTCAAGGTAGGCGGGGCCACCTATAGATCAGGAGCTACGACCTTCAAGGTCTATGAGCCATCTGCCGTCTCTCCCGGAGCCTCGGCATCAGGCGCATCCGGTGACGAAGGCGAGGGGCAGATATCCGACGACGAGGCGGTTCGGCTGAGTAACGACGCTCTGCAGGTGGTGGCTAACGTGAGTAAGACGACTGTCTATGAGCAAGAGGCACTTCTCGTCACCTACAAGCTCTACTCGAGGTACCAGGGGATCCAGATAGAGAGTGCTAACTTCCCCGAGTACGACGGCTTCGTCAAGCAGGAGATCCCGCAAAGTGGTCCGCTCCAGCTAGACATAGAGCAGTATAGGGGGAAGAACTACTACACTGTGACGCTGCTCCGTCAGCTTCTCTTCCCCCAGAAGCCCGGCAAGCTCAGCGTCCCGTCCGGTTCCTTCGGCCTGCTTGTGACTGTTCCTTCGCAGAATAGTGATCCGGACGACTTCTTCTCCGGCTTCTTCGACTCCTACCAGCGGGTTCGGAAAAAGGTAACTACCAAGCCCTTTACGATAAATGTGAAGTCCCTTCCCACCCCTAAGCCGGACGACTTCACTGGAGCGGTGGGTAGCTTCAGGCTCACCTCCGACGGACTTCAACAGCCGATGAAGACTGGCGAGAGTGTCCAGATGAAGCTTACCCTCACCGGCGAGGGAAATCTGAAGCTGACTACCCTGCCGGAGGTGCAGTGGCCCGAGGGCTTCGAGGTCTATGATCCTCAGGAGGAGGAAGACATCCAGGTCACCGCCGGGGGAGCATCCGGCTGGAAGTCTACCGAGTACTTCGCCATACCGAGGTACGAGGGCACCTATACCATACCCGAGATTACATACTCATACTTTGATCCCGCCTCAGGGTCCTACAGGCGCGAGGTGATTCCGGAACAGAGGATACAGGTAGAGAAGGGCAGTGGATCGGTGGTGTCGGACGGCTCTGCCTTCGGTAGCCGTGATGCGATGAAGCGGCTGGGTAACGACATTCGCTACCTCAAGCCTTCCGGCAGCCTCACTCACCTGTCTGGAGTCAGCCTAGGTACGTATTGGCTCCTCTACGGCGTGGTACTCCTTATCGGCGTGGTTGCCTTCTTACTCATCCGAGCCCATCGCGCTAGTGCGATCGAGAACTCTCACACCCGCGCTCGCCGTGCCGGCAAGATGGCACGTAAGTATCTCAAGGTAGCAGAGAAGGAGCGTGCTAGGGGCGACCATGTCGCTTACTACGAGGCACTCCTCAATGGTCTCAATAGCTACCTCTGCGCCAAGCTCCATATCCCGCCCTCCGACCTCTCCAAGGAGCGCATTGCGGAGGTGATGCGAACCAATGGCTTGCCTGAGGAGCTGGTAAGCCGGACCCTCTCCGTACAGTCCGATCTCGAGCTGGCGCGCTTTGCCCCCTCTGATGAGGGGGGACTGAGAGATGAACTCTTCATGACCTCGTCGGAAGTTATCGATGACATAGAGGCCTCTAAAATCAAGATCAAAGAGTGATGAAACGACTTCTGATACTTCCCCTCCTTATCCTCTCCATCGCGCTTGGCGAAGTCGCTTCCGCTCAAGAGTCTGCTCCGACGGACACCACCGTCCTGGCTGGATCCTCAGCCGATGCAGTCGGATCAACAGACATCAAGAGACTGATGGATGAGGCGGCAACTGCCTATGGTGAGCAAAAGTACAGCCTCGCCATATCGATCTACGAGAAGTGCCTCAGTCTCTCGTCCGAGCCCTCTGCCGAGCTGTACTACAACCTCGGCTGTGCCTACTATAAGGACGGACAGCTCTCCCGCGCCATACTGAGTCTGGAGCGCGCCTACAGGCTGGATCCCGCTGACTCAGACACGCGCTACAACCTTGCCTTCCTAGCTGACCACACGGCCGAGAAGGTAGAGCAGCCCCGCTCACAGATGCTCTCACGGGCGATGGATGATATGACCCACTGGTTCTCTCTGCCTGTCTGGATGAGTCTTGCCCTGGGCTCCTTTGTCATCTTTATCCTTCTTATCTACCTCTTTGCATACGGACGTAGCGAGAAGAAGAGGCGTATAGGCTTCTATACCGGCCTCTTTGCTCTCGTACTATGTATGATCCTCAATCTCTTTGTCTACCGATCTTACAGGTTTATCACCGACCGCTCGGAGGCGATCCTGACTGCTCCGGTCATCACACTGCAGAGCTCTCCCGACTCGTCGTCACAGGACATAGCGGTAGTGCATGAGGGGCACAAGGTGAGGATAATGGACAGAGTAGGGGGGTATGCCGAGATCCGACTTGCCGATGGCACGGTCGGCTGGGTCCCAGAGGAGACCTTTGACTTGATCAATAACTTTAGCGACTGATGTAATGGTAGAGAAGCTGGCCCTACTGGAGCGAGACTTTTTCCTCTGGCTCAATAGTCCCCACAGTGACTATCTGGACTCGGTGATGTTCACCTTCTCCGACAAGCGGATCTGGTACTTCTTCCTGATCTTCTTCTTTGCGCTGCTCTTCTATCGGCAGAGGGTAAAGGAGTGCCTGCTCCTCATCCTCTTCGTCGCACTTATGATGGTAGTCTCGGACCAGCTCTCGTCTGCCGTCTTCAAGCCCTATTTTCAGCGATTCCGACCGACCCTTCATCCCTTCACGGAGGATGTGGTCAAGACTGTGATGGGGCACTCCGGAGGCGGACTCTATGGCTTCATCTCCGGACACAGCACCAACTTTGCCGCTCTCGGTGCCTTTACGATGCTACTGATGAGACACCGGGGCTACACCGTCATCATGACTCTTGTCGTGCTGACCACGATGTACTCGCGAGTCTATCTCGGGGTTCACTTCCTCTCGGACGTGATCGCCGGCTGTCTCTGCGGCACGCTCGTCGGCATCGTCATGTACTATCTCTATCGCGAGACGCGCAGCAGTTTTTTCAAGATCCCGGATCGGCAGAAGTCCGTCTGCTACATTACTCCTCGCAGTAGGATCGACAAGATCGCACTCTCACTCGTGACCTTGTACCTCGCCTTTTGGATCCTGGGACCAATCGTTTACCCCATCTTATATCTCTAACTAAGTTATGACAAAAGACTATCAGACCATCCTGGATGCTTTCCCTCTCGAGGGGGAAGTCGTGAGCGTGGATCCTTTTGGGAACGGTCACATCAATGATACCCTACGTGTTACAGTCAAGGATCCGAATGGTACGGAGCAGATCAGGTACGTCCTCCAGCGGATCAATCATCAGGTCTTCCGGGACGTGGAGACCCTGCAGCGGAATATATTCACCGTCACTGAGCACATCAGGAAGAAGCTGGAGGCTGAGGGTGATACGGACGTCGACCGACACGTCTGCACATTCCTCCGGACGAAGAGCGGTGAGCGCTATACCACCTATGAGGGAAACTACTGGCGCGTGATGCTCTATATCCCCGGCTCAGTCACCGTGGATGCGGTCACCCCGGAGTCGGCACGCTCCGCGGGAAGAGCCTTCGGAGACTTCCAGAGCCGTCTCTCCGACATCCCTGAGGGGACGCTTGGGGAGACGATCCCTCACTTCCACGATATGGCGTTTCGTCTGCACGAGCTCTCTGAGGCAATCAGGGAGGATCGCGTAGGCAGGATGCAGGAGGACAGGGTCAAGAAGCTCATCAAGGCTGTCGACGACCGGTCGGACGATATGCTCCTGCAGGAGCGCCTCTACGAGGAGGGCAGTCTGCCTAAGCACATCAATCATCTCGACACCAAGGTGGACAACATCCTCTTCGATAAGGAGTCCGGTGAGGTGCTGACGGTCATCGACCTCGATACGGTGATGCCCGGATATATCCTGTCTGACGTAGGAGACTTCATACGTACTGCCGTGAATACCGGTGCAGAGGACGAGACTGACGAGTCCCGGATCGGTGTGGATATGGATATCTTCAGGTCGTATGTGGAGGGCTATATGTCCTCTGCAAGCAGCTTCCTCACGGAGACGGAGATCCGACTCATCCCCTACGGCGGTCGCATGATGACCTATATGCAGGCAGTCCGCTTCCTCACAGACTATATCAATGGGGATACCTACTACAAGACCGACTACAAGGATCACAATTGGGATCGTGCCTGGGCTCAGTATGTCTACCTGACACGCTTAGAGGAGCGAGCCAAGGAGATGAGCGACTTCATGACCCACTGGCTGTGACTCTACGTCACCGATAGGAGACACTGCTACCCTGAGAGAGTTTATCGGACAGCTGAGGGAGAGATGGACTCTACATGCCTTTCGTCTTTTTCCTAAAGCGTTGCTGATCGACTGATATTGTCGGCTAAGCCGATGCCTCATCATCAGGGGTATTTTTATTACCGGTATTAGTCGCGACTAATACCGGGTTTAGTGTACACTAAACCCGGTAATAATTCGGAGCCGGGTGGCGACCCCCATGGGAAACCAATAGACGTAGGTTTACCCGCATACCTCACAACTAATCCTGGCATAGTTGTCCATGTCACCTCTGCTGACAATCTGAGAGGATATTATGAATATAAAATAGCAGCACCGGTGCTCAGACAAGTCGTCCGGACACCGGTGCTCCTCTATTTGGGAATACGCTCCTGATCTAAAGCTTCTGCATGGCGACCAGTCGGGCGTAATACTTGCCCTGAGCCAGCAGCTCCTCGTGAGTCCCTCGCTCTACGATCCGACCCCTGTGCAGGACAATGATCTGATCGGCACTGACGATGGTGGAGAGGCGGTGAGCGATGACGATAGTGGTGCGCCCTCTCATGAGGTGCTCCAGTGCCTCCTGCACCAGTCGCTCAGACTCAGTGTCCAGAGCTGACGTAGCCTCATCAAGGATCAGGATGTCCGGGTCCTTGAGTACGGCACGGGCGATGCTCAGCCGCTGACGCTGTCCGCCGGAGAGCTTACTGCCTCGGTCACCGATATTTGTCTCGTAGCCCTCGGAGAGCTCTCTGATAAAGTCGTCCGCATTGGCCACCTTGCAGGCAGCCACGATCTCCTCATCGGTCGCATCCTTGTTGCCGAAGGCGACATTGGCTCGGACGGTGTCATTGAAGAGGATTGCTTCTTGATTGACATTACCCATCAGCATCCTCAGATCGTGCATCCTTAGCTCCCTGATGTCCGTGTCATCTATCCTGATGGACCCCTCGTCCACGTCGTAGAAGCGAGGCAAGAGGTCCACCAGAGTACTCTTGCCGGAGCCGCTCTCTCCCACGATCGCCAGCGTCTTGCCCTTCGGGATGGTCAGATCGACATCCCTCAGGATCCAGTGGTCGTCGTAATTATTGTAGCGGAAGGAGACGTGGTCATATCGGATCTCTCTCTCGAAGCGGATCTCCCTCGGCTGCTCAGGATCCTGGATCGGATTGACTGCCGAGAGTACTTCATCGATGCGGGCGAGCGAGGCCATCCCCTTACGTATGTCGTAGGAGGCGCGGGAGAATTCCTTGGCAGGATTGATGATGCTGTAGAAGATCACCAGGTAGTAGATGAATGTGGAAGCATCGAAGCCGACACTATTGTGGAAAATAAGCGTCCCACCAAACCATAGCACTACCGCAATGGTGATTGTCCCAAGGAATTCGCTCACTGGATGAGCCAGTGCCTGTCGCGAGGCTACATGCCGGGAGATGGTCCGGAACTCCTCGTTTTGGGCTTCAAACCGCTCCTGAATGGGCTTCTCGGCATGGAAGGCCTTGATCACCCTAAGCCCGCCCAATGTCTCCTCAAAGAGGCTGATCAGATAGCCCCACTTCGTCTGACCCTCGAGGGAGTCGCGCTTGAGTCGCTTGCCTATACGACCCATGACAAATCCCGCCATAGGGAGCAGGAGCATCACAAAGAGGGTTAGCGAGGGACTGATGATCAGCATAGCAATCAGCGAGACGAGGATGATGAGCGGATTCTTGATCATCATATCGAGCGAACTGATCAGGGAGTGCTGTAATTCGTTGACATCTCCTGAGATACGCGCCAGCAGATCGCCCTTCCGCTCTCCGGAGAAGAAGGCAAGGTTGAGCCCAAGCACTCTCTCATTGAGCTGATTTCGTATGTCCCGCACCACGCCTGTCTGGACCGGGATCATAAAGAAGGAGGCGGCATACTGCACGGACACCTTCAGCAGTGTGATAGCCACCAGATAGAGCGCCAGGATCATTAGAGACTTGGAGACGCCGTAGGCATCGATCATCTGCGTCACCGCATAATTGAAGTTGTTCTGTATCCCATTCATTAGGGTGGAGAGAGAGAGCTCGCTCCACGGCATGAAGTGGTACGTGGTGGTGTCGATCCCGAATAGAATCCTCAGGATAGGGATCAGGAGTGAGAATGCCAGTAGGTTTAGTAGCGGCGCAATGGCATTGCAGGCGATGTTACCTATGATGTACCACTTATACTTGGGGAGAAATCGTCTGAACGCTCGGAAAAAGTCCTTCATCAGGGTAAGGTGTTAGTATGTCGCAGTCCAATCAGATCTTGCGAAGCTTGGCAAACTTAAGGATCATCTGTTTCTTCGATCCATCATCAAAGGTGACTAGGACCTTAGTCCCGGAGACACTCTGGGAGAAGCCCTCCACCCGACCTGCACCGAAAGTGGGGTGCTCCACGCGGTCGCCCTTGCAGAGATCGGCCTCGCTCACTCGATCGATCAGGGGAGCATTGTCCTCCTCCTTCGTCCGTATCACCCGACGGACGCGTCTAGGCTTGGGATCGAGATGGCGGGAGGACTGCACCGGAGCAGAGGGTGTAACTGTAGGTCTCTCCTCTCGGGCAGTGGAGTGGGGCAGGTAGTCGGTCAGCCCCGTATGATCCTCGAGGTATCGTGGATCAAGGTCGAGGAGGAAGCGGCTCGGCCTCTGATAGTCGAGCTGACCGTGGGTCATGCGACTCTGAGCGTAGGAGAGGATGCACTTCTCCTTAGCTCGAGTGATAGCGACGTAGAGGAGTCGGCGCTCCTCCTCGATGTCCTTCTCCTCACTGTATCGGTCACTGGGGATCAGCTGATCCTCGAGCCCCACGCAGTAGACCTCCTCGTACTCCAGTCCCTTGGAGGCATGCATAGTCATCAGAGTGACACGGGGCGTGCCGTCCTCCTTCTGATCCGCATCGGTGAAGAGCGACATATCGCGGACAAAGTCCTCGATGGTCACCGGATCGTCCGAGAGCTCGTAGTGAGCGTCCTCATACTCCTGCACTGCAGAGACCAGCTCATTGAGGTTGTCCAGCTTAGACAGAGACTCTACACTCTCGTCACTGTACATACCTGTCAGCTGCGTGGCGAGGATGAGATGGCTCATATACTCCGCCAGAGTCATCCCGGTATTAGCCGTCTCTCGTAGCTGGTCAATCAACTCTACAAAACCGGTGATCCTTTTGATAGGGGCTGCCTTGAGGGACTCTGACATCAGATCAGGATCCGATGCCACCTCCAGTAGGGGTTTCTTTTGTCTATTAGCGAGGTCGGAGAGAGTGCTAAAGGTCACGTCACCGATTCCCCTCTTGGGGGTGTTGTAGACCCTCCGGAATGCCTCGTCGTCACTCGCATTGATCACCAAGCGGAGGTAGGCAAGGGCATCCTTGATCTCAGCACGGTCGTAGAAGGAGAGCCCACCGTAGATCCTGTAAGGGACGGAATAATTGCGTAACTGCTCCTCGAGGAGGCGGCTCTGAGCATTGGTGCGGTAGAGTACCGCCACCTCCTCGGGTGATCTCCCACGGCGAAGTGAGGCGGAGATCATCTCGGCGACCCGCTCAGCCTCGGACTTGCCACTGAAGGCATCGAAGAGGGTGAGCTTCTCCCCCTTGCCGGCGACTGCTTCCACAGTCTTGGGGATGCGGAAGTGATTTTTCTCGATCAGGCTATTGGCAATGTCGACGATATTGGAGGTGGAGCGATAGTTTTTCCTCAGCTTATAGACCACAGCGTCAGGGAATGTGGCGCTGAAGCTGAGGATATTCTCGATCACAGCGCCGCGGAAGGAGTAGATGCTCTGTGCGTCGTCACCTACGACGGTGAGGATCGTATCAGGTCCCTTGAGTTGCTTGACGATTTCATTTTGCACCCAATTGGTGTCCTGGTACTCGTCGACAAGGATGTATCGAAATCTCCTGTGGAGCTCGTCCCTCACCTCTGGGTGCTGTCTCAGCAGTCGCAGCATATTGATCAGCAGATCAT
>NZ_CAKRLH010000047.1 GCF_934359325.1 uncultured Porphyromonas sp. | reverse complement strand
ATGGACTACTTCGGAGAGGAGGCTCCTCTCCCGTGCGGCTACTGCGACTACTGTCTCTCTCACAAGTCTGACAGACTGACCTACAGGCTCATCCACGACATCACGGAGGAGATACTCTCCCGGG
Source organism: uncultured Porphyromonas sp. (assembly GCF_934359325.1). GTDB lineage: Bacteria > Bacteroidota > Bacteroidia > Bacteroidales > Porphyromonadaceae > Porphyromonas_A. The sequence continues at coordinate 10,719 of NZ_CAKRLH010000047.1, read as the reverse complement.
GAGAGGAGGGTATCGGGAGGGACGAGCTGAAGCAACTGTTTCCCACGCTTAGCCGAAAGGAGTGGAAGTACACGCTTAACTTCCTTTCCTCACAGGGATACACTGTGGACAGCTCTCAAGATAAGATTATACTCAGTAACCAATAACTAAAACGTATCTCATGAAAAGACTAAAGAGTACCCTACTCGCCTCCCTGGCACTTCTCGCAGTAGGATGCAGCAGCCCGCGACAGGAGCTCGACGACCTCGAGCCGACCACATCCGGTACTGCATCGATCTCCTTTGACCTCAATGTCGCCGCCCACGAGCGACCTGACGCCCGGCTGAGGACCGAGGACAACTTTATGGAGGACAAGGGACAGCTCTGGACCATGAACGGCCTCAGGGTGGTACTCTACAAGGAGGACGAGTCAGGCAACCCGGCAGAAGTGGCTTACGCCTTTGACAAAAACATCAGAGTATTCCAGGACATGAGAGAGGGCACCGATCTCCTCAATCCTGAGAGCAAAGGAGGACTGCTATCCATCACCGGCATAAGCGGGATAGTCCCGGCAGACTACACCATCATCTTCTTCTCCACCCCCTCCCAGGCGATCATCAGCGCGACGGCACCCGGCAAGGACTACAGCGAGCTTAAGCGCCCGCTCGACATAAACTTTACCGACAAGACAGTGCTTGGGAATGACCTGCGATACTTCACCAAGGTATACAGCTCAGCCACAAATATCGACAATCCGACCAGAGTCTCCAGGGAGGAACTCCTCAAGTCGATCGGCTCGAGTCCCCTGCAGCTCGGGAGCATCACCCTCAAGGCTACCGACGCTGCCGTACTGGTCCGGTATGAGAATGTAGAGAAGGATCCCGGAGAGTCGGAGGTCACCCCGGCAGGGTACGTAGAGCTCTATCCCGACGTACTGAATAAGACCCTGCTGCTATTCCCCGAGACTGCTGAGGACAAAGAACTCAATCTATCCATACCGAAAGACAACAATTACTCAGGACTCAAGTCGTGGAGTGTGGATAAGCTCAGGGAAGAATTCTGCTACAGTGATGTCAGGATACGATTTGTCTCCTTCTACAGCGCTAACTCATCCACAAAGAAGCTCACAAGGCCTATCGTGCTGCCGGAGAATACCACTGCTCCAGAGGACCTCTGCACCCAGGCGGTCACGAGGCTGGTGATGAAAGCAAAAGTAAAGCCCACGACCAGTGAGACCTCCTGCGCCATAGACTCCCACAAGACCTGGTTCTCCTACAAGGGCAAGAACTACGACTGGGTAAAGTTTGAGAAAAAGTATTCCGAAGCAGTCACTGCCTACAAGGCACCGGATCCCAAGCCCACAGACGCTCAGAAGGAGTTCCTCAATATCGGTCTCGCCATCAATACCGCACTCAAGTCCGGAGCGACGCCCCCCAGCCTCGGAGATCCCCTACTCCAGATGCCCACAGAGGGATACGACTCTGAGGATCTTAAGATCTACGCTCAGGGGATCGCCTTCTACTGCATCCCGATCAGACACTTCAGTGATGACGTCGCTCCCTCCCTCGAGACCATCGGTCGATACGCCGTGGTGCGCAATACGGTGTACCTCATCACCATCAAGTCGATCACCAGCCTCGGTGCGCCCACGTACGAGAGCCTGATCAAGGGAGTCAGCTACACGGACACCGGCACCGCGAGCCTTACCATCGACCAGGACGATCGGACCCTGATCAAGACGACGATAGAACTGTAAACAGACGTGACGCTGATTCGGAGGAAAATGACTATATTGCGGTATCAAGTTCAATCATTTGTTCAATCATAAGGATTACTCAAAGCAACCTATGAAAAAACTATTGCAGTGGGGTATGACTCTGAGTGCAGTGATCGCATCAGCGCTCCTGCTTCCTCAGAGCTCCCAAGCATGTACCAACCTCATCGTCGGCAAGAATGCCTCCGTCGACGGGAGCGTCATCGTCAGCTATGCAGCCGACAGCCACACCCTCTACGGAGAGCTCTACCACTGGGCTGCCCGTGACTGGGAGCCGGGACACATGATGGATGTCTACGTCTGGGACTCGGGCGAGTACAAGGGACAGATCCCTCAGGTCGCTCACACCTACAATGTGGTGGGGAATATGAATGAGCACCAGGTCTGCATCACCGAGACCACCTGGGGCGGACTGGAGCAGCTTGAGGGGACCGAGGGTCTGATCGACTACGGCAGCCTGATCTACATTGCCCTCCAGCGCTCCAAAAGTGCCCGCGAGGCGATCGACGTCATGACCGGTCTCGTCCGTGACCACGGGTACTGCAGCACCGGAGAGACCTTCACCATCGCTGACAAGAATGAGGTATGGCTCATGGAGATGATCGGAAAGGGTAAGGGCGAGAAGGGTGCCGTCTGGGTAGCCACCCGCATCCCCGACAACGCCATCACCGCACACGCCAATCAGGCCCGGATCCAGAAGATCGACTTCAAGGATAAGGAGAACTGGCTCTACTCCAAGGACGTCATCTCCTTCGCCCGCCAGAAGGGGCTCTACAAGGGTAAGGACGCAGACTTCTCCTTCCAGAAGGTCTACAATCCCTACACCTTCAGTGGACTCCGTGGATGTGAGGCGAGAGTATGGTCGTACTTCAATCGCTTCCACAAGGGCATGGATCAGTACACCGACCTCGTGATGGGCTATAAGGCTGACGCTGAGCCGATGCCTCTCTACGTCGTGCCTGATCGCAAGCTCTCTGTCGCTGACGTGCAGAATATGATGCGTGATCACTACGAGGGTACCCCCATGGATATGACAAAGGATGCAGGCGCTACCTATGGCGTCCCCTACCGCTGGAGACCGATGAACTTCAAGGTCGACGGCAAGGAGTATCTCAATGAGCGCGCCATCGCCACCCAGCAGACCGGCTTCGTCCTCGTGGCTCAGCTCCGCAGCAGTAAGCCCGACCTCGTAGGTCCGGTACTGTGGTTTGGCTGCGATGATGCCAATACCACCGTCTTCTCTCCCATGTACGGCTGCATCACAGAGACTCCCCTCACCTTCCGCGTCGGCAACGGTAGCATGACCGAGTTCTCGTGGACCAGCGCCTTCTGGATCAATAACTGGGTCGCCAACATGTGCTACGGCAAGTATGACTACATGATCCGCGACATCCGTCCCGTACAGCAAGAGCTGGAGAAGGGATTCTTCGACAACCAGGCTGCCGTGGAGGCACGCGCCCTCGAGATTGAGAAGAGTCAGGGTCGTGAGGCCGCAGTCGCCTACCTGACGCAGTACTCGGCCAAGTGCGCCAATGGCGCCACCGATCGCTACCGCGAGCTGGCTCAGTACCTCATCGTCAAGTACATCGATGGTAATGTCAAGAAGGAGAAAAACGGTCACTTCGAGACCGAGAACGGTCTGATCGTCTTCCCCGACCAGCCCGGCTACAGCCAGAGCTACTACAAGTCCATCGCAGAGGACAATCCCAAGCAACTGATCGTCCCCGAGGGCTGCAAGTAAAAGCCCCCGACCTGAAGCAAGAGAGGGGAGCTGCACGAGATCTCGTGCAGCTCCCCTCTTACTTGCTACTGGGTGCATCCGTCCGTAAAATCTATTACCGGTAATAGAGAACACTAAACCCGGTAATAGTGATCACTAAACCCGGTAATAGGAAAAAAGGAGTCGGCACCAGTGTGTCCAAGGTGCTTACAGAGGAAGACCTTTGCAAAGGTCTCAGAGGGGAGGTCAGAAGACCTCCTTGCTCCCCTTCCAGACCACCTCACGACCGCCCTCGGCACGAGCGGCAGCGCGCCCGAGGACAAAGAAGTAGTCGCTCAGACGATTGATGTACTGCAGGACGGAGGAATCGATCTCTGCCGTCGGCTCTGCCTCGAGGAAGGCGTAGATATCGCGCTCCGACCGCCGAGCCACCGTGCGGCAGATATGTGCCACGGAGGCGGCTCGACCACCGGCAGGGAGGATGAATTGCTTCAGCTTCGGCAAATCTCCATCAAGCCGATCGACCATCCGCTCCAGATGGTGGATGTCCTCCTCGGAGAGTCCGCTGCCGCAGTACTTCAGCAGCTCCGGATCGGTCGTGTCCGTGGCGATATGCGTGCCGCAGGTAAAGAGCCGCTCCTGGATCTCCTGCAGGAGATCATCCTGCCCCAGAGAGGAGGGCAGCTCGGCACGAAGCAGTCCGATGTATGAATTGAGCTCGTCGAGCTGACCGTAGGCATTCAGCCTCGGGGATGCCTTGGAGACCCGCTTGCCGCCGACGAGGGAGGTCTTCCCCTTATCGCCGCGACCGGTGTAGAGCTTGCTTTTCTTTTGTTCTTCCATTTTTATACTGTACTACGGTAAATGTAAAGGTTATCATTCTTGCTAAATAGTAGGGCATGGTCGTACAGGTCGATCACGATCCCTCGAGTCATGCGCCTCACCAGGACACGCAGTCGCTCCTCAGCAGCCCTGTCTCGCCGGACATCGGTCAGCAGGACCGCCCTACCCTGCACCTGTAGGAAGCGAAGGGCCTCCTCGGCACTGTCGGTATAGAGCAGCGCGCGATCCATCGTCCCGAGGTCATTCAGCGGCAGAGTCCTCATGCGGCTGTCTGCGAGAGCGGCGTAGTCCATCGCCGCCTGCCGATCCGGAGTGGTCTCGCCATAGGCAGTCACCTCGTAGTCCAGGCGGGCAATAAGCCTATACCAGAGCGCCAAGCGATCCTGCTCAGGGGTGGGCAGGTAGTACTCATACCTGGGCTGCACGACAGAGCAGACCACCCGGTACGCCATCGGCGAGTGGACACCGTGTCCCCTCCCGTAACGGAGCCATCGGAGGAGTCGACAGCAGTAGAGGCTCCGGCGAGGATAGAGCGAGTGCATAGGGGGAGGGGTCAGAGGACGTTTAGCACCTGCTCCTTGATCTGCTCGAGATGATCCTTCATCTTCACGGTGATCTTCTGGAGCGTGGCATGGTTGCTCTTGGAGCCGAAGGTATTGATCTCCCGACCGATCTCCTGAGCGATGAAGCCGAGCTTGCGTCCCTGTCCAACCTCGCCGTCCATGGTGCTCTCGAAGTAGGAGAGGTGGTTGATGAGCCTATTCCGCTCCTCGTGCACGTCGAGCTTGTCGATGTAGTAGATCATCTCCTGCTCGAGCCGGCTGGCATCGAAATTATTCTGCGTCACACGACGGAGCTCCGACTCCAGTCTCTCGCGCACGGCATCGATGCGCTCCTGCTCGTAGGGCTCTGTGGAGCTGATGAGCGTCCGGATCGCCTCGATATTCTCTTGGAACACTCGGTAGAGTGACTCACCCTCCTGTGCCCGGAAGGCAGTGAAGTGGTCGATCGCCTCTGAGAGTGCCTCCATCACGATGCGACCGTCACTCTCCGTCTCTGCCTGGTCAAGCTCGGCCGTGCGGACCACACCCTGGAAGCCGATGATCAGACTCATGGGATCCCGGGGCAGCGGGATGCCGGTATCTGAGTTCAGCTGTTGCAGTCGCTCCCAGTAGGTGGTCGCGACACGCTCATCGATGGTGAGTGGCGCCTGTGTCTCAAGATGGTCGACGCTGATGTAGACGTCCATCTTGCCTCTCAGGCATCGATTGGTAGTGGTCTTGCGGATCTCCTGCTCCAGAGCTCGCAGATAATTGGGGAGGTGGACATTGACATCCGCATTCTTGCTATTGACAGAGTAGATCTCCACGGTGACCTTCCTTCCCTCACCGCTCCGCTCAGCCCTCCCATAGCCGGTCATTGAGTATATCATAAGTGGTGTATAAAAAAAGGACAGCCACTCCGCTCCACTGTATCTCCACCGGAGTCAGGGTACGTCATGGCTGTCCTTAGATTAAGTATTATCGTGCTTAGTTACGGTCAGAGGTTGCGGCCGTGGCAGTTCTTGAACTTCTTGCCGCTGCCACAGGGGCAGGGGTCGTTTCTGCCCACCTTCTTGGCGGCTCGGTAGGGGGTGTTATTCGCCTGAGCAGCCTCGGAGGCGGCGCGACCAGCCTCGGTGCGCTGCTCCGCCTGCTGCTGGTAGTCATCCTTCTGCTCACGGTAGCGGCTGCGGTCGTTGGCACGGGGGTCATCGTGATGCTCCCCGATCCTCACCTGCTGCTGAGCTGCGACAGCACGTGCCATAGCTGCGGCTCTTGCGGCCTGCGCCTGACGACGTGCCTCCTGCTCCTCAGGGGTGGCGATATTGATGTGACCGCGCATAATGATCTCAGTAATCTTCACATTGAGGTCATCGATCATGCGCTTGAAGAGGTCATACGCCTCGACCTTAAAGATCACCAGCGGGTCCTTATTCTCATACGAAGCGGTGCGGACAGCATTCTGCAGCTCATCCATCGCCAGCAGATGCCGCTCCCATGCCTCGTCGATCGTGTAGAGAAGGATCGTCTTCATGAAGGACTTGGAGATGCTCTGCGAGTTGCTCTCTACCGCCTCCTTCAGATTGGTCACCACATTGTACATCAGGCGACCATCTGTGACGGGGACGTAGATCTGCTCCACCTGAGAGCCGTGCTCCTTATAGAAGGCCTGCAGAGCAGGATCGGCCTGCTCCGCCATCCGGTCCATACGACGCTTCAGCGTTGCAGAGGCCTCATCCATCAGACGAGCGGCAATATCATTGGCCTCGAGTCCCTTAAAATCAGTCTCGGAGACCGGACACTCGATGGCGAAGACCTTGTAGACCTCAGTGCGGAAGTCATCAAAGGAGCCACCCGCATGCTTCGTAGCTAGATAGATCGCAGACTGCTCGAGGGTATTCATCACATCGAGGCCGATGCGCTCGCCCATAAGGGCGTGACGACGACGGGTGTAGATCACCTTTCGCTGGGCGTTCTTCACGTCGTCATACTCGAGAAGGTGCTTACGGATGCCGTAGTTATTCTCCTCCACCTTCTTCTGAGCATTCTCGACAGTATTGCTGAGCTGCTTGGAGACAAGCATATCGTCATCCTTGAGTCCCATGGTGGAGAGCACCTTCGCCATACGATCAGAGCCGAAGAGGCGCATCAGCTTATCCTCCAGAGAGACAAAGAAGACGGACGACCCGGGGTCCCCCTGACGTCCTGCACGACCACGCAGCTGGCGGTCGACACGACGGGACTCGTGTCGCTCAGTACCGATGATAGCGAGACCGCCCGCAGCCTTCACCTCGGGGGAGAGCTTGATATCGGTACCACGACCGGCCATATTGGTCGCAATGGTTACCGTACTGGACTGCCCCGCTTGGGCGACGATGTCTGCCTCCTTCTGGAAGAGCTTTGCATTGAGCACATTGTGCGGGATGTGTCTCAGGTCGAGCATCCTGCTGAGTAGCTCTGAGATCTCGACCGACGTGGTGCCGACCAGTACCGGACGACCCGCTTCGGTAATCGCCTGGATTTCGTCGATAACGGCATTGTACTTCGCCTTTGCCGTCTTGTAGATGCGGTCATTCTCGTCCTTACGGATCACCGGGCGATTGGTCGGGATCACGACGACGTCGAGCTTGTAGATGTCCCAAAACTCCTTCGCCTCCGTCTCAGCCGTACCGGTCATACCGGAGAGTTTGTGGTACATGCGGAAGTAATTCTGGAGCGTGATCGTCGCCTTGGTCTGCGAGGCCTGCTGCACCTTCACGTGTTCCTTTGCCTCGATCGCCTGGTGAAGGCCATCGGAGTAGCGGCGTCCGTTCATGATACGACCGGTCTGCTCGTCGACGATCATCACCTGATTGTCGATCACGACGTACTGGTCGTCTCGATCGAAGAGGGTGTAAGCCTTCAGCAGCTGCTGGACCGTGTGGACACGCTCACTCTTGACGGAGTAATTGGTCAGCAACTCGTCCTTAGTGCCGGCCTTCTCCTCCTCGCTCATCTCCTTATTCTCCAGCTCAGACATCTGGGCGGCAATATCGGGTAGGACGAAGAAGGCGGGATCCTCATTCTTCTGAGACAGGAGGTCGAAGCCCTTGTCGGTCAGCTCGATCTGGTTATTCTTCTCATCTACGACGAAGTAGAGCGGATCGGTCACCACATGCATCTCACGGTTGTTGTCCTGCATGTAGAAGCCCTCCGTATCCAGGAGGCGCTTCTTCACGCCCTCGGTACTGAGGAACTTGATCAGCGGCTTGTACTTCGGCAGACCCTTGTAGCTCCGGAAGAGCAGCAGGTAGCCCTCGTCGACTTCCTTCGGGTCGTCGCTCGCGATCTTTTTCTTTGCCTCGTTGAGGAGCCGGGTACAGAGCGTCCGCTGAGCATTGACAACGGACTCCACATCCTCGCGGAACTCCTCAAACATCTGATCCCCCTTAGACTCCACCGGACCGGAAATGATCAGCGGTGTACGGGCGTCATCGATCAGCACCGAGTCTACCTCATCGACGATGGCGTAATTGTGGACCCTCTGCACCATATCCTCCGGGCGGCGTGCCATATTGTCACGGAGGTAGTCGAAACCGAATTCGTTATTGGTCCCGAAGGTGATGTCACAGTCGTACGCCCGCTTGCGCTCCATAGAGTTGGGCTCATGCTTGTCGATGCAGTCGACGGTGAGGCCGTGGAACTGGTACAGCGGTCCCATCCACTCCTCATCTCGCTTGGAGAGGTAGTCATTGACCGTCACCACATGGACGCCATTGCCGGAGAGGGCGTTGAGGAAGACCGGCAGCGTCGCCACGAGAGTCTTACCCTCACCGGTCGCCATCTCGGCGATCTTACCCTGATGGAGGACGATACCGCCGATCAGCTGCACGTCGTAGTGGACCATATCCCACTTGGTGAGGTTACCACCGGCCTCCCACTCATTCTTGTAGATCGCCTTGTCCCCGTCGATGGTGACGAAGTCGTGCTCTACAGAGAGATCCCGGTCATACTGCGTCGCCGTTACGACGATCTCGCTATTCTCTGCAAAGCGCCGCGCGGTGGACTTCATGACGGCAAAGGCCTCGGGGAGGATCTCATTGAGCTTATCCTCCAGCTTATCCTTCACCTTCTCCTCCAGCACATCGATCTGCTCCCACAGCGCCTCGCGCTCGCTCAGCTCAGCGCTGTCGACCTTAGCCTTCAGCTCTACGATCTGGCTCTGCTCCTCGGCGACATGGTCGCGGAGATCCTGTCTCATGCGAGCGGTGTGAGCCCTGAGCTCATCGTGGCTCAGCTGATCGATCGTCTCATAGGTCGACTTGATCTGATCGACGATGGGGTATATCTGCTTGAGGTCGTTCTGTGACTTGTTGCCGAAGATGCCGGCAAGTAAGTCTTTAAAGAAACTCATATATATTGTCTAGTAAAAAAGTGTATCCGTTGTCATTCTCGAGAGTACCGGACTCCAGAGGGAGTCGAAAGGTACAAAAAATATCTGATCAGTCTCGATCAGGGCGTCGGCGGTCGGATACGAAGGACGTGGGAGATCTCTCTGGAGACCCTGCGGAGGTCGAGCGGTGCGCTGATCACCTCCGGCTCGATACCCGCTCCCCTGAGGATGAAGATCGTCGGCATCGGAGCGTAAGACGGCTGAGCCGGTTCTGTACCCTGTTCGACGACATAGCCGGGGCTGATCCCCACGAAGACGTCCGCCCGATGGGATGGGAGCGCACTATGGAGTGCAGTCAGGCGTGCAGTCCCTATCCGATCCCCGGGGAGGAGATCGCGTAGGGTATGGTCGGGGATCGTGTAGGAAACGCCCGCCATCTCGAGGAGGAAGGAGGAAACTGCGTCCTGTACTTCTGCCAGAGTGAGGTCGTCCCTCTTCTCGATCAATGTGCGGTCTAAGTAAAGGTCTCCCCGATCCGTTACCTCGGTGACCAGCCCCTTGATCCCATACTTGGCATGGAGGTACATGTTGGTGATCGCTCGGCAGCGCTCGGGGGAGAAGGTGGGATACCGCTTCTTATCATTCCTGATCAGCTCCTGACGTGCCATGCCGTTGCCGGTTAGCGCCAGGAGGACCTCACCTCGTCCAAACTTCCGATCCAGAAGATCCATCAACTCCCCTACCGCACGGTCGAGGAGATAGTAGCTATCCAGCAGCTCGGGAGAGATGCCGGCGGAGACACCGGGTGGCGTACCTGCCGTCAGGTGGAGCGCCAGCAGATCGACCGACTCATCGGATCCCAGCCCGGCGCCGTCGATGATCGCCTCAGCGAGACGGATGACATACTCATTGACCACCGGGGAGTGCTTCAGGTCCTGTACGGACGAGAAGGCTCTCGTATATATATGGTCGGAAGCAAAGGCTCCATTACTTGCAAAAGGCAGAAGCGAAGCATACAGCGTCGGATCGGATGCCTGCCAGGTGATCGACCCCTTGTCCAGTCGGGTCGCTACTGTACTGCTCTTACTGATATACCATGGCAGACCCGCGGGGTAGAAAGTGGAGCTGACCCACCTCGCCGTAGAGTCATCGAGCCAGTATGCCGCCTGTGCCTCGTGTCCACCGGCAATGATTGCCTCCTCGGCACACGGAGCGATGGAGAAGACCTGTCCCAGTCCATGAGTCGCCTGAGACAGTCGGTCAGCAAGGACAGGAGCGCGGAGAGCAAGGGGTGACAGACGGTCAGCCGTCGCATAGCCGATATAGTTCTTATCCTCGAGGGTAGAGCCCTCACGGCTCCGCTTGCCGCCCTCCTTGCGCACCACAGAGCGTCTGCCGGTGATTCCACTCGTCAGTCCGAGCGTACCGGTCTGCAGCACTGCCTCACTCGCTACCGGATCGGCCGTAGCCAGGGGATGGATCACCGCAT
>NZ_CAKRLH010000046.1 GCF_934359325.1 uncultured Porphyromonas sp. | reverse complement strand
ATGGCGAAGTAGATCAGCGCATACCGCTCCACCTCAGGCTCCGGGGCGAGGACGGAGAGGATCATCCGCGAGAGCGGTGTCTGCAGGAGGATGATCAGCAGACCGCCCACCAGTCCTATGAGGAAGGACTGCGCCAGTGTCCGACCCATCCGCTCGGGGCTGCGACTCCCGTAGGCCTGCGCCGTGAGACCGGAGGTACCCATGCGGAGGAAGGAGAAGACCCAGTAGATGAGGTTGAAGAGCGTCGTCGCTATCGAGATCCCCGCGATCGGCGCCGCCTCCTGCAGGTGCCCCGTCAGCCCCATGTCCACCAGCCCGAGGAGGGGGACGGTGAGATTGGAGACAATATTGGGTAGGGCGAGCCTCAGTATGCGGCGGTCGAGGGCCAGACCCTGGGAGGACGACATAGACGGACTACTTTGTAAGCGGCTTCTCGAGGAGGTTGCTGTCACCGTAGGAGAGGAAGCGGAAGTCGTGATCGAGGGCAAAGCGATAGATCTCACGCCACCTCTCCCCGACAAACGCCGCCACCAGCAACATCAGTGTCGAGACCGGCTGATGGAAGTTTGTGATCAGCTTATCCACGAGACGGTACTCAAACCCCGGCTCGATGATGATCTGCGTGTCACCGATCAGAGCCGGGCTGCCACTCTCCTCGAGATAGCGGATCAGCGCATCGAGCGCCTCCGGCACCGACACCTCGTAGACCCGCTCGTACGGCATCCACTGGCTGACGTGGAGCGGCTCATCCACGCCATCGAGGACATTGATTCCCATATAGTAGAGGCTCTCCAGCGTGCGGGTGGAGGTGGTGCCGACGGAGACGATCTGTCGTCCCGCCCGCTTCTGCTCGGTGATGGTTCGCAGCGCCTCCAGCGGCACCTTGATCACCTCCTTATGCATCTCGTGACCGCCCATGGTGCTGCTCTTGACGGGGGCAAAGGTGCCGGCTCCCACATGGAGCGTGACGCGCGTCTGACGGACCCCCCGCTCCTCCAGCTCCCGGAGCACCCGGTCGGTAAAGTGCAGCCCGGCGGTCGGTGCGGCGACACTCCCCTCGATCCGCGCATAGACGGTCTGGTAGGTGACGAGATCGGACGCCTCGGTGTCGCGATTGAGGTAAGGCGGTATCGGCAGCTCACCCACCTCCTCGAGGATGTCGGCGAAGGAGCCATCGGTATCCCACGAGAAGCGAACCAGTCCGTCGCCGACCCGCTCCACGGAGAGCGTGCCACCCGAGATCGGTCGGGTGAGGCGGTCCTCCTTCCACTTCGACGCATTGCCGATCATGCAGTGCCAGGTGACGCTATGGTGCGAGGCAAAGGACTCCTCATAGAGCTTCGGCTCGTAGGGGTCGAGACAGAAGACCTCGATGCGCGCGCCTGTGGGGCGGTGGAAGACCACCCTCGCATTGATCACCCTCGTGTCATTCATCACCATCAGATCCTCCGGCGCGAGCAGTCCCGGCAGGTCGTAAAAGTGGTGCTCACTGATCGTCCCGTCAGGGCTGAGGTGAAGTAGCTTGGAGTGATCCCGCTCAGCCAGCGGGTACTTCGCGATGCGCTCCTCCGGCAGAGGGTAGCTGTAGTCGCTGATGCGTATATGCTTATAGTCTTCCATTATTTGAACCTTTTGTGCCTGCAAAAGTACCCAAATTTGTCCCTACTCCCCTCCGAGCGTCCTCCCATCCCCTTAGGAGCAGTGCAAAGATACCTCCTCCTTCACCTCCGCCTGTCTCTTATCTGCATGTAGCGCCCACTCCCGTCGACTACAAGCACATTCATACGTTAGTGATCCTAAGCCACGAAGCCCCTGTCGAAGTGACAGGAGCTTCGTAAACGGTATGACGCAAGTCTGTGGCGGGATTGCGTTACGCACAGAGATGCAGAGCAGGAGGGCAGTCTCCTATCACTCCACTAACCCTTGATCATTTTTTGACACGAACGAGATAAATACCCCAGAATAGCGAGTCACTAATCATATCCACATTGCCTAAATCAAGGTCATGGGAGGTGAAATTTTCTACAATAAATACATATTCTTCTTCCAGCACCCATCTATGATCATCAAGAGCATACATAGCTAATCGCAGCAGACCGCCCTCGTAACAATAGTTACATTTTCGCACCCCCTCATACCGGTAATTGCGATAGGATAGATACATCATACCGGTTTCACCGGTTTTACTTTCATAGCCGGATGTCCCCTCCACTTTACCCGGCAGGAAGCTCAGAGATACCTTTATGTCAGTAGTCTGCTGCTCGATGTAACCATTCGCATTTCCTCGCCACACAGTATTGCATAGCGTTCTCGGAGGCTCATTGTCAGGCTTTACGGTGTCGTCATCGCATCCATAGAGGAGACACGCCATAAGTGAGATGGCTAAGCACTTCGCGATCGTCATATAACTCTTATTCTTCATAGTCCTACTACAGTATAAAAAGCACTTAGCATACTCATAGAAATGGGTTTTGCATCCAAAGATGCAACCAAACCGGAAAGACCATACACCTCAGGGATATAATCTTCGTCGTAGAAAGACAAGCAGACCTTGTTGTCCGGGTCGTAAAGGTACCTCACGTTGTTGCGGTCATTCTTGTACGTCCTGAAATGCAACTCATCTATATCAAACGGAATAACTACACACGTATGCTTACTCCGTAGCAAGGGGTTTAGTCTTCCGGAGGGTTTCCCCTTTATCTCTATGCCCTCAAACATAGTACCAATAGAGCGAGTAAGCCTATCAACTTCGGCAGAGAAGTTGTCAGAGCCAGATCTGAGACTCGAGGAGAATATCACCTTGTCTCCGTTTCGGGTGTTGAGGACGGAAGCCACAGTATTTCTTGACTTTCCATTGACGAGAGTTGCGACATGCTCAATCGTAAAATAGGGAATAGAGAGGTGCCGAGGTCGCTCCAGTCCCTCATTGACGTCTCTGATAAGCTTACCGAAGTTCTCCTCAAGCACGAATTCATCCAGTCCGTGGAGACCATTCGGATTGATGTCTACCATCACCAGATTGTCGGAATTTACAAGAGATGACAACCAGCTCGATAAGTCTACCTGAGCATGAGGAAGATCCGTCAAGGAAGTGTTAAGAACCAGGGATGTATTGCCACCGGCCACCTTTACTTTTGTATACACTTCACTCCGGTTTACAGACCTTTCTGTCTCATGACCAGAGGCATCAGAGAGATTAAAGCCAATCGAAGAGCCATCACTACCTTTTCCTCCCCATGAGAAAGAGAAATTGAGAGTATTGGTGAAGTTGCTCTGGATACTCCTCTTATCGCCGACATAGTTATGCAGATAAGTAGCACCGGCCTTACCACCGACAGCATAGTCACAGACCACATATCCACCATAATTCCGGATAACATCCGCTATAGAAGAGTTGTACAGACTCCCAATAAATGACGGACTCAGGTATTTTTCCGTGATCTGCCTTTTTGCATACGAGGTGGCATTCAGCTTCACATTGGACTCCTTATAGTAGAGATTAACCAAGCCCATCATTTGCTTTTTTTCCCACTCTATTCTGGACTGAAAGTTCGTCTCAAAAGCACTCTCGAAGCCAAAGCGGAATGGCAGGAAGCTTGGGACAGAGAAGCTGGCTGAAATCTTATTCTTGCTATGCGAAACCTCGATATATTCATTATAATCTGAAAAAGCATAGACCTCTGAGAGGGCACTCCGGACAGACACCTTATTGAGATTGTCTTTCATCCGAGAGTCGCTAAGCAGTGCGCCTATGTCGACGATGGGATAGGTAAGGTTGTCAGGATCTCCGATAATACCATTACCAGCCTTATAACCGTGACCAATGTAACGGTAGGGAGACTCGTCAAAAACACCCCTGAGAGTCACTTGACTTAGCGTATGAAGACTGCCCACTTCCTTAGACACCTGGGTAGTCAGGTCTCTCGATCGAGCTTGGATCACATAGGTACCCGCAGGTGTAGTATACTCATCGGGGGTGTCCTGCACAGGGTTACATCCCACCACCAGCAGACAAGAGATTCCTATGCCTAAGATCCTTACGCTGATTACACCACTTGTATTCATAACTGCTGCAGCATAGAGGTTTTTATCGTCCTGCCGGACTCTATCAGGCTTATGGGGAGCCTGTACGTCTTCTTTGTACCCGATGATGTCTCCACGATTATCTCTGGATCCTCAGCATCCGCCATCGAATGAACATCGCCACTCCAGTAGCCATAGACTGCCACACGAACATTAGAGTCATCCTTGAGAGCAAGAGTCAGCTTATAGGGGCATCTGACGTAATACTTAGGAATGGAATACCGTACCGTAACTCTGGACTTAGCCGGTATTTCTACTCGGAACGCAATGTCTTTCAGACTCCTGTAAATAGTCTGTCTCTCTTTATAGCGAGATAGTTTCGGGGCATTAACAGAAGGCTTCTTCTGAAGGGATCCGTCGAATACTTCAGGGGTCTTAAGAGTAAACTTATCTATATTTACGATTGCATACTTAAAGTCAGTATATTCATCGTAGTTAGAATTTTCCTCTAGATCTACAGATTCGAAAGTCACAGTCTGTTCCCTGTAGACACTTGTGGGGTTTGTGTAGGAACATTCAACAGTGGTACTACCCTGAGGTCGAACTTCAGAGACTACACCAGGCAGGTGATCTTTCTCATCCAGATACTCAACACCTTTAATTTCAAAAAGCTTGTTTGGCTCGATAGTAAACAACTGATTCCTTGATCTCGGGTTATCTTCACTCACCTCCGAATTAAATTCTCCCCGATTATTTGAGCCAACTTCCAGCAATCTGTACTCCGAAGGATTCAGCCGTGCTGTTTGTGATGTCGGGAAGAAAATCGCATCAGGATTAATGATTTTGAATCGCCCGTCAAGATCGACAACCAGTTTCCAGTTTTTCGCCATATAGTTCATTCCGCTCTCCTTCATAGGGAACAGAGTGGCATAGTATTGCTTCGAACTACCGCTCTTCAGCACACCCTCTCCCAGGATACCTACGTATGCTCCTGTAGAGTGAATGGTATACTCCATCCCACTGGTAAGCGAATGAGTTCTTATCTCAAACTTCTGAGATGAAGAGCCGGAATTCCGGGGCTGAAAAGTAAGTATGGTATTGAGCCGGGAGCTTGTAAGGTATATCTCGGGGTGCCCGACTGAGCGTATGGAATAAGTCATCCCCGCCTTGGACATCTCGGAAATATTGTCGTAGAGAGCGAAATCACGAAGCTCTCTTGCAGCATCGTATTCGTGATAGCGGTCTGATGGAGACAGCAAGGGTAAGCGTCCTGACTCTCTAAGTTGTTTGTACTCAGCTATCAGGACATCAGAGGGGACCTCCTCAACCACCTCAGCGAGAGAGATATCGGATGATACGTCAAGCATCCTGACATCCGGCTCAGAGGCATTGTCTAAGGAAACAAGCGAACTAGTGGTTGCATCCGGAGCGTTCTGCTCCATACAGGAGCAGAGAGACAGCACTCCTGCTAAAGCAAGAAGGCCGCAGAGTCTTTCATTTTTAGTAAATCTCATATTAATACTCGCATATACAAAGGTTATGAATGGTATTCTTCTAACGCAAATATAGGTATAATCTCTTACCGGCAAAAAAACACTTCATAACGCAACTAGACAAGCGCATCAGACCTTGCCGCCGGATGCCCGCCGGAACGCATAATCCGGGCACAAAAATGTATATAACTGTCACTCAGATAGTAGCGAGTAGGCACTTCTATTACCGATATTAGTGTCGACTATTACCGGTATTAGTAATCACTAATACCGACTATAGTGTCATCTAATACCGGTATTAGATTGCGGGCCTCTCCTTCCATCAGGTCACATACGATCGGTGAAGTAGCGCAAAGAATAGGGGGCAGCACCTGAGTAAAGTCAGGTACTGCCCCCTATTAGATAGGACTATGGTTGCCTATGGCGTGATCACTCGGTCACCTCCTCGGGCTTATCCTCGGTCACGCGCTCGAGGCGTCCCATGATGGAGAAGATGAAGACGGCGGCAATGCCACAGCAGGCGATCAGGATGATGAAGAAGGTGGGCATCGAGATCTTGTCCCAGAGGTTACCCATCACACCGACCAGCATATTGCCGACGGCGGTGGCGGCAAGCCATCCACCCTGCATCAGACCGGAGTACTGGGGAGGAGCTACCTTGGAGACAAAGGAGAGACCCATCGGGCTGAGGAAGAGCTCGGCCACAGTCAGGGTCAGGTAGGTACCGATGAGCCACTCCGGCTGTACGAGGATCGGGCTGGTACCGCCATTGAGCGACCCGGGTGCCGGCAGCTGGTTGGTCAGGGCACAGATCAGCATCACGAGGAAGCCGACGCCTGCCATGATCATACCGATACCGATCTTACGCGGGGCGCTCGGCTCCTTGCCCTTAGCAGCCAGGGCGGCAAAGATGCCGACCGTGATAGGCGTCAGGAGGACGATGAAGAAGGGATTGAACTGCTGGAAGATCTGCGGAGTGATATTCTGCATCCCCTCGAGCGGCTTGATCTGCGTCATGTAGACCACCACCAGGGCGACTAGACCGGCAACGATCAGACCGAGACCGAGCTTCTTATTCTTCTCCGATCCCAGGAGACCCATCGTCATCGAGTAGATACCGTACATGAAGACGATGAATGCCACCAGCATACCGATATTGAAGAGACCGCAGGTGGCCGGGTCGACCTGACTCACCGTGTAGTCACGGGCGAAGAAGGTCAGGGTGAGACCATTCTGATGGAATGCCATCCAGAAGAAGATCACCACGATGAAGACGAGGATGAGGGCAAACATGCGCTCGCGGACCTCCTCCTTGGGCATCGGCTTCACCTCCTTGCCCTGCTCGGCGGCATTGCTCATCGCCTGCTTGGCGGTGACGTCGGCAAACTTCCAGGTCTTGCGTCCCAGGACGAAGATCAGGATGGAGATGATCAGCGAGATACAGGCGACGAAGAAGGCGTAGCTGTAGGAAGTGGAGAGAGCGGTCTGCACATACTCATAGCCGAAGTCGCGAGCAAAGCCCTTGGACTCCACGCCCTCCTCCAGGGGAACGAGACCGGCAGGCACCTCTGCTGCGGCGACGCGGTCGAGCAGCTCCTGACGGGCAGCCTGCTGCTCTGGTACGCGAGACTTGGCGAGACGGTAGTCGTCATCGGTCACCATCAGAGCCGGGTCGGTGATCTTGCCGGTGACGGTGTACTGATTGAGTCCGGCGAGCTTGAGATTAAACTCTGCCGCATCGGCGTCGGCCTGGAAGAGGACGCCCTCGTCAGACTTGGCCTTCGTGATCGCCTTATCCTGCTCCTCCGCAGCCATCGTCGCCCAGTCGCTGTGCTTAGCCTGGACAGCCTGGATGAAGGCGGTCTCCTCGTCAGCGGAGAGGAGACGGTCGTTGAAGCGGTTGTAATTGGCAGGGATGTCGGCGTTGTAGTACGCGAAGTGGTGATCCTTGAGTACCCCGTTTGTGATCGCTTGTCCCATACTGGGGGCGAAGAGGGAGCCGATATTGATGAAGAGGTAGAAGATCGAGAATGCGATGTCTCGTCCCTTCGCATACTTCGGGTCGTCGTAGATCTTACCGACGAGTGCCTGGAGGTTCCCCTTGAAGAGTCCCGTACCTATCGAGATCAGGAGCAGTGCTCCCAGCATGATGGCGAGACCCGCCTGTCCGGCGCCGAAGGGCATACCGAGCAGCAGGTAACCACCAAACATGACGACCACTCCGATCAGGATCGTCCGACCATAGCCGAGCCACTTATCTGCCACCACACCGCCGAAGACGGGGAGGAAGTAGATCAGAGCGAGGAAGATCGAGTAGATCCAGCTCGTAGTGGCTGATGAGAGTCCAAACTTTGCCTGCAAGTACAGGGTCAGGATGGCCAGCATTGTGTAGTAGCCGAAGCGCTCGCCCATGTTTGCCAAGGCGAGCACCAGCAGCCCTTTGGGATGACGTTGTGCCATGTGGTTAGTTGGTTTATAGGTTGTAAGTTATTATGGTCTTATCTATCCTCTGCCGGTCGACGACCGGCAGGAGGCTCTCCGCACAACCACGCCGGTGGAGAACCTCAGTGGCAAAAATACCCTTTTTACCGTTAAGTACAAAGAAGCGACCGCCCTCCCTGTCTCCAAGTGGGGGCGGTCGCCACGTAAGTAGGTACTTCTGTCAGGCGCAGAAGAGCAGTACCAGCAGCTGCGCCAGTAGGATCCTCATAAACATCGCCAGAGGATAGACGGTTGCGTAGCCGATCAGCGGCTTATTGCGGGACGTGAGCGTCTGAGCATAGCCGAGTGCGGGCGGGTCGGTGGTCATACCGGCGATCATACCGGCGAGGGTGAAGTAGTCGAAGCGGTAGACCTTGTGACCGATAAAGGCGACGATGATCAGAGGCAGGAGCGTGATCAGGAGGCCGTACCCGAGCCACGCATAGCCGCCCTGAGCGAGCGTCTCGATGAAGCCCTGACCGGCGCCGAGACCGACGCAGGCGAGGAAGGCGCAGAGGCCGATCTCGCGGATCATCAGATTGGCACTCGTGGTGGTGTAGGTCGGGAGACCAAACTCTGCTCCCCATCGACCGACGATGATGGCAACGATGAGCGGACCGCCGGCGAGACCCAGCTTGAGCGGGGCGGAAAGACCGGGGATCATGATCGGCAGTGAGCCGAGGATGATACCGAGGATCAGTCCGAGGAAGATGGCAAAGAGATTGGGCTTATTGAGTGCCTTGGAGGAGTCGCCGAAGGACTTGGCGGCAGCGAGCACGCTCTTCTCCCCGCCGACGCAGAGGAGCTTATCGCCCTGCTGGAGCTTCAGGTACGGAGCAGCGACCAGCTTTACGCCGGCACGGTCGACGCGCGTCACGCTGACGCCGAAGTGCTCACGGAGCTTCAGATCCTTGAGCGTCTTACCATTGAGCTTACTGTCCGAGAGGAGCACCCAGCGGGAGACCACGTCCTGAGACTTCTCTACCCACGCCTCGTGGCTGGACTTGTCGAGCCGTCCGACGGCAGAGACGATGTCGTCCTCATTGGTCGTGCTTAGGATCACGAAGAGCTTGTCACCCTCCTCAAACCGGGTCTGACCATTCACCAGTCCGATCTCGCCGGTGGCGGCCTTCAGTATGCGGGAGACGACGAAGCCGGTGTCCGGCACGAGACTCTTGAGGTCCACGACCGTCTTCCCGAAGAGCTCCGGATTGGTCACCTGGACGGAGATGCCCTCCGTCTCGCTGGTCTCTGCATCGGACTGAGCGGTGAGGCGCTTCTCCAGCTCGTCGGTATTGATCTTCGCCACCACCTTCGTCATCACGATGGTCATGATGATGCCGACCACGGCGAGGGGATAGGCTACGGCGTAGCCCTGGGCGATCGACTGATCAGGGACGCCGGTGATGTCCTGATAGGTCTGCTGGGCAGCAGCGAGACCGGGGGTATTGGTCACCGCTCCGCTCATCACCCCCACCAGCGTCTGCATCGGTATGTCGGTGATGTAGAAGAGTGCCACCGTCACCAGAGCTGCCAGAGTGGCACCGATGGCGGCGAGGACATTGAGCTTGGCGCCCTTGGACTTGAGATTGGAGAAGAAGCTGGGTCCCACCTCCAGACCGATGGAGTAGACGAAGATCGCCAGACCGAAGTCCTTGAAGAAGCTGTTGATCGTCGGATCGATGGAGAGCCCCAGCTGACCGAAGAGGATGCCGACGAAGAGGATAAACGCCGTCCCGAGGGAGATCCCCCAGAACTTGATCCTCCCCAGCAGCAGCCCCACGGCGATCGTGAGGGACAGGACGACGATCGCCTGGGCGATGCCGTGCTGCAGAAAGAGATTGGTTAGCCAGTCCATAATGATAGATAGGAGCGAGACCTGGTCGGGGTGACAAAGTCCCGCTGATAAATTATTTCAAAAACAAAGCAAAGATAGCAAAATAACATGACCTCGGCTTTTCGTCCCCGAACCGGTGCAGGGGCAATGCGTTTGAGCTCTACCTCAAAGAAGCGACAATCCCTGTCGCTGTGCAATCCCGCTTGCCGATCCCGCAGGGGCGAAGCCCCGGAGGGATCATCGCTCCTTAGACCGGGCGTCGAGGCACGAAGTGCCGAAGACCCCGGGAATGAAGACCTCGGGAAAGATATACGACCCCGCCAGGGTGTCGCACTGATTGAGTAGGCGGCTGCCGGTGCGACACCCTGACGGGGTCGCGATCGCTTGCGATGCCTGATCCACGGGTCGTCGGGGCTACGCCCCCACATAGGAGATGAGCGATAATAGAGACCACCCATCCGGTAGCCTAAGCATCAGCCTCAAATGCGTCAGGTCTGCGCCCCAAACTAAACCCGGGTTTAGTCATCACTATTACCGGGTTTAGTGATCACTAATACCGGGTTTAGTTTTTTGGGGGGTGCAGGGCTGACGCATCTGAGCTCTACTGCAAAGAAGTGATAACCCTGTCGCTGTGCAATCCCGCCTGCCGATCCCGCAGGGGCGAAGCCCCGGAGGGATCATCGCTTTTTAGACCGGGTGTCGAGGCACGAAGTGCCGAAGACCCCGGGAAAAAGGATCCCGAGAGATATACGACCCCGCTAGGGTGTCGCACTTATCTGAGAGTCAGTCAATCAGTGCGACACCCTGGCGGGGTCGCGGGATCGCTTGCAATGCTTGATCCCGGGGTCGTCGGGGCTTTGCCCCTCCGACCACCGGGCTAAAAAGCGAGCACCCCTATCGGGGTGCTTCGTTCACACTCTTCGCAATGAGTTGAATGACTTATGCAAAGCTCAAACGCGTCAGCCCTGCGGGTGAGTCAGAGGGTGCCTTTTGTGGTGGAAATAAATTGGTACCTTTATCCTGTCCCTCAGCAACGAGGGGCAGGATAATTTATTTGCACTCAACTATTATGATACCAAGCAAGCAAGTAGAGGAGCAGGAGTCACTCTTCCGGATCTTTATCTCATGTATGA
>NZ_CAKRLH010000045.1 GCF_934359325.1 uncultured Porphyromonas sp. | reverse complement strand
GGACTTCTGATGGCCTTTGCCTACATCCTCTTCTACACCATCTCTGCCTCCTACGCCATCAGTGGCGCCATGTCCCCCTTCATGGCCGCATGGCTCCCCAATCTGATCTTTATCCCAATCGCAATTTTCCTCTACTGGCGCGCCCCGAGGTGAGATGAAAAAGGGCACCTACAGGTACTACGGGGTGCTGCTTGGGCTCCCTCTCGAGTCGCCGATATTTACCTATCGGCTCGAAGAGGATGACACCTCGCCTGAGGAATTGCTCGGGCGTGTGGTCCTGGTGCCGCTGGGAGCCGGGAAGACTGTCTCCGGCGTGGTCTGGAGCTATCAGGGTACAGTCTCTCCGCTTCCTTTGGGCAAGGTGAAGAGCATTCGTAAGGTGCTCTCTCATCCTGTCATTCCCGGGTCGGTGCGGAAGTTCTGGAGCTGGGTTGCCTCCTATTATATGTGCAGCCTTGGCGATGTGTTCCGCGCAGCCCTGCCGGCTTCCTTTAGACCTGAAGGGGGACAGCGCTATATGCTACCGGACACAGTGGGGGGAGAGGAAGCTGAGACTCTGAGGAAAGAGCTGGGGCGGTCTTATTTCTCACTAAAGGAACTGAGGCAACTCTTCCCGGACGACTATGCCGATCTCTTCTCCTCCTGGTCTGAGGAGGGGAGTGCCGTCCCGTACGAGAAGGGTATCGGTGTAGCCGGGATCCCTGCTCACGAGAGAGGGTGGGGCGTCAGCGCCCAAGTCTATCAGCCTGAGATGCTGGAGGAGGTGAGGAAATCGCTTAAGCGAAGTCCCCAGGTGCTTAAGGCACTGGATCGCTTGGTATCCGACCTGGAGGGGAGCAACCTCTTCTTCCCCACACTTACTGAGGTTGGCGACTACCTTGGCGTCTCTTCATATGTGATCGGACGGCTGAGAGAGTATGGGGTGATCGAGGAGAGAGCGAGGGAAGAAGTGCTCTCCGAGGGGACCCCGGGCAAGAAACCGAACCTAAATGGGGTGACGCCTGACTTCCGAGACCATCAGATCCTACTGCTCCACATGCCTCACTCCAGGGCAGACGAGCGAGTTCCGCTACGCCATCTCTATGAGCAGGTCACCGAGGCGGGAGGACAGGTGTTGCTCCTCTTCCCTACATTAGACAGGCTCAGAGAGGTTGAGGGGGAGATAAGACAGGTCTTTGGGGCATCCTACTTTCCCTACCATACCGGGGTCTCACTGTCGGACAGACAGCGGACCTATCTGGCAGCATGGCGCAAGCGACCCGGACTCTATGTGGGACTACGGTCGGCAGTCTGGCTGCCCCTGGGGTCTCTAAGTGAGGTGGTTGTGATAGACAGCGAGCATCGGGGGTATAGGCAGTGGGAGCCTGCACCCCGCTTTACCGCCTCTGATGCGGTGCTGGTGCTTGCTGCTCTGTCCGGAGCCAAGTCCCTGATCGTCTCCTCTACTCCCTCTGTGGAGTCCATGGCTCAGGTACTGAGGGGAAAGTATGCCCTCCAGACGGCAGTCTCCACACCATCCGAGGGTAGGGTGTCGCTACAAACGGTCAGTATGAGGACTGCCTTTGATGACAATCAGGTCCAGGCCAGACTTCTCTCAGACGTTATGGTCGGTGCCATTAGGGAGACGATAGCGAAGAGAGAGAAGGTGCTCCTGCTCTATCAGCGTCCCGGGTACGCCCGATCCATCGAGTGTCAGGACTGTGGCGAGCAGATCCTCTGCCCCCGCTGCCACACCGCCTGTAGGCTCTCCGCCGACGCCAGAACCATCGAGTGTCCTCTCTGCGGCTACAAGTCACCGCTCCCCGCGAGTTGTCCACACTGTAATCACCCATCTCTCAGAGCGGTCGGGACAGGCATCGAGCGGCTGCAGGAGGCTGTGAGCCGTTACTTCGCCGGTGCGCAGGTCGCTACCGTAGGGTCGGACGACAGGGTGCCGATGGCAGATATCATGCTCTGTCCGGACTACGATCCGCCCGTCCGCCTCCTGCGCCAGGTCTCGATGGTGGGAGTGATCCAGCTAGATCTCCTCCTTACCCTCCCCGATCATCGGGCTGCTGAGCGAGCCTACCGGATGCTGACCTCCTGCAGGGATGAGCTGCGAGACGGAGGCAGGCTGATCATCCAGTACTTCTCCAAGTCCCCTGTGCTTGATGCTTTCCTGGAGGACGACTATCAGACCTTCATAGAGCATGAGATGGAGGAGCGGCATCAGCTGCTCTTCCAGCCCTTCTGCCGTATCACGGACTTAGTGCTCGAGGGGAAGAGTCAGCCCCTGATCAGTAGGTTTGCCGACCGAGTGGCAGGCGAATTGTCCCGGCTGCTTCCTGCAGTACAGATCTTGGGACCGACACCTCTTCCGGTCAGCAAGCGAGCTGCCTCATTTGGCTTCCGCGTGACGCTTCTCATCCCCTTAGACGTTGCGCTGTCGCCCCTTCGCACCTTTATGCAAAGCACTGTGGCAGGGTGGGTGAAGACCTCCGGCATCCCCTCTCTCCGCTATTACTACGACGTAGACCCTTAAATGTAGGCGTGCAAACTATTACCGGTATTAGTCGACACTAATACCGGTAATAGTTTGCACTAATACCGGTAATAGACTTCACTAATATCGGTATTAGTTTGGAGACACATTTGATCGGGTGAAAGGGCTGACGTTTTTGGATTTACCCAAGGTCTCACCAGGCTAAAAGGCGACTATCCCTCCGGGGTTCCGCCCCTACGGGATCCGGGGGCTGTAAAACTCAAGTGAGTCAGCCCTGGGCATGCGGGGCAGTCTCTTGTGGGAGAGACTCCAGTCCCGATAGGGTGGAACTCCAGTCCCAATAGGGTGGAACTCCAATTCCGATGGGATGAAACTCCAGGGGTGATCAGTAAAGGTCTTATAACAGTGAAAAGTGGTAACTTTGTCTCACCAAGAGATAGGTTAGCGACCAGAGCGGTAGCATCTGTCTCCCGGCTTGAATTTGAAACCAATAAGTAAGAGTAATGATCAATCGATCGCTCATTCGTGTCAAGGTACTGCAGGTACTCTACAACTATTATCACAAGGAGTCGATGTCGATCTCGGCTGCCCAGGAGACTCTGGAGGCGGCCATGGAGAGCGACTATAGGGTCTACCTCTACCTCTGCGGCTTGCCGCTGGACTTCTCAGACTTGGCTCGGAAGCTTATTGGGATCGAGGAAGGAAAGTTCTCCCCAGATCCGGATCGCCTCTCCCTGCTGAGAGCACTGGAGAGCAATCCTGTGGTGCAGCACATCGAGAGTGACCAGGACTTCGTTGTGCGACGGATGGCGACCTCGGTCTTCCATAATCCTGAGATGAGCGAGTCCCACGAGTCCATTCTGTCAGAGCTGCTCGATGAGCAGTCTTTTAGAGCATCTCAGCTGGAGACCTTTGAGGGAGCGAGACAGTTTTACCGTAATCTGTATGGGGACAAGTATCGGCAGTCTGACAGGGTCTACGATATCCTGGAGACGACGGATGCCTTTGTCACAGATGCCGATCTGCCGGTGATCTTCTCCTTTGTCACCAAGTTTTATAACGGTCTGGATCCTGACAAGGAGGTCTCAGATCTCCTCCGCCCTAAGTTTGCCTCCAAGAGCGATGGCGACTTTGGCTCGACACTGCTACGAGCTGCCATTGACAACAAAGAGGCTTACCGGGAGAGGATCAGCGGATACTTCAAGGGGTGGGACGCCGAACGGGTGAGCGAGGTGGACTATCTGCTCCTGCAGATGGCGATGGCTGAGGCTGTCGCCTTCCCGACCATAGCAACCACGGTGACCATCAATGAGTATCTCAATCTCGCACACTCCTTTAGCTCTGACAACTCTTACGTCTTCATCAATGGCATCCTCTTTAGGCTCTTCACAGACCTTAAGGAGGAGGGCAAGATCATCGGAGACTGATACAGCAATATTTCTAATCCCTAACAAAAGGATAATATGTTACAAGCAATACTTCTCCAGGCGCAGGCGCCTCAGGGAAACGCCATTATGAGCATCTTCATGATCGTGCTGATGATCGTGATCTTCTACTTCTTTATGATCCGCCCGCAGACGAAGCGGCAGAAGGAGCTGCAGAAGGCTCGCGAGGCAATGAAGGCAGGAGATAAAGTGATCACCAGCGGAGGTATGTACGGCATCATCCGCGAGATCAATAAGACCAATGGTCAGGTCACGCTCGAGGTGTGGGACGGCGTAAAGGTCAAGGTCGATATCAATAACATCTTCTCTCTCGAGGAGGTCGGAAAGGACAAGGACGCAAAGTAAGGTCTCTCCGGTTTCGCTTAGTCGACGAGAATGAGAGGACTTAGACGCTGGCTGAGAGAGGGGCGATTCACCGCTTACTTCATGCGAGATAGGCGGTGGGTGGCACTCTCTATCTGTCTGCTCATCTCAGTCTTCTTCTGGCTGGTCGCAGCGATCGATGACCCGAGGGGCTATACCAAGGAGATTGCTGTCCAGCTGGATAAGCCGATCCTCCCATCCAACTACCGGATGACCGATCTCTCCCAGTACCCAGAGGTGGTCTACGTCAAGGTTCACACTAAGGGCGGCTCCCTACTGAGGTATACCATCAATCAGATCGGTCGACCCTCCTACCGAGTGCGACCTACCGTGGATACCACTCATCTGCTGGCTGCGGGGGGACAGTATCGACTGAGGGAGGGGGATCTCAAGCGGTTGCTCCTGAGTAAGCCTCTCCATGAAGTCTCGCGGATGGATCTCAATACCTCGACGGACCTTAAGATCTATCCTGAGGAGATAGCCTTCTCTTACGAGCCTCTGAGCGAGGGTAAGTCTGAGGTGCTATTTGGTAGTCAGATCGACTTCGGAGTTCATCGGAATTTTAAGCTCGCCGATACCATCAGCCTTATACCCTCATCGGTACGGGTTTTTGGTGTAAAGAGTGATCTCGAGGACTTCATGGCGACAGGAGCTGTCCTCACCACGGATACGATCGGTCTGAGGATAGATAACCCTGGGCGTGACACCATACGTGTCGCTGTGGTGACTCCGCCCGGTATTGATGCTCGTCCCGACTCGGTCGATGTGGTCCTGATGACCAACGAACTGGTTTATCATAGCTTTACCACTTCTGACATTGAGATCCGAAATCTCCCGCCCGGATATGACCTGAGTCTGATCCCGCTACAAGTCACTGTGACCTATCTGGTACCCAAGGATAGAGTGGGGGAAGAGACTCTCTTTGACCCCGGTCTATACATCGACGCTCGAGAGGTATTTGGTGGAACTGGTGGTCAGACTCTGACGGTTCACGTCTCCAATGTCCCCTCCCAGGTGGATATGATCCAGGTGGTGCCCGACCGGCTCGACTTCATCCTCCGTGAGAGGAAGTGATATGAACTCACGTCCATACGTCATAGGTGTCTGTGGTGGCATCGGATCCGGTAAGAGCGTGGTGAGGAGACTCCTCGGGCTACTCCTTGACTGTCCAACTTACGACTGTGACTCTAGAGCTAAGGCCCTCTATCGGGATCCTGTAGTCCGGTCTGAGATCACCTCGCTACTGCATGAGGATCCTATTGATCGGGATGGTCGGCTGAATAAGGAGTTTCTCTCCTGCGCTTTGCATGACGATCACCTTAGACCGCTGCTTGAGGGGATCATTCATGAAGCTGTCAGGGAGGACTTTGCCCACTGGCTTTCCGAGTTAGCGGAGCCCTTTGCGATACTGGAGTCGGGGATCCTCTTCTCCTCAAGCATGAATATGTTCGTGGACTGCTCGATCAAAGTAGATGCTGAAGAAGCTTTGCGATCCCGGCGAACACAACTCAGGGATCGTACCCACGGTGCTACTCAGTACAAGTCAATGAGTAGTCTGCAGCTCAAGGAAGCTGATCTCAGAGAACGACTGGCGGTCTACACAATCTATAACAACGGATCCGACTCGCTGATCCATCAGTGCGAGCGAATCATCACAGAAATCAATCATCGTTAGACATGAAACTATCAGAAATCGTCTCTATCTCCGGCAAGCCCGGACTTTTCCTCTTTATCAACAGCTCACGAGTTCCCTACACAGTGGAGGAATTAGAGACCGGACGTCGCATGCCGGTCTTTGGCCGGGAGAAGATGAGCCTGCTCAGCAATATCTCTATGTACACCACCGAAGGGGAGAAGCCACTGGCTGAGGTGATGCAGGGGATGTACGAGACCTTTGGGGAGGAGATCCCAGATGCTAAGTCTGTCTCCGAGAGTGCCGAGACACTTAAGGACTTTATGGACAAGGCTCTTCCCAATTGGGACCAGGAGCGGATCCATCAGAGCGACATTAAGAAGCTGGCTAAGTGGTACCAGATCCTGCGACAGAAGGGTATGGACTCCTTTATGCCCTCTGAGGAGGAAGAGAAGGAGGACTGAAGTACTTACACTCTCGTAAAACAAAAAGCGGAGCGCTCTTGATGAACGCTCCGCTTTTTATTAGAGAAAAGTCCCCAGGGGGAACGGTGAGTGACCGAGGAGAAATGCCTTCATGGGCATCACCTTACTTGAGGGCCACTGCAGCTCTAGCACCTCTATAGTGCCCCTGGCTGTACCAACGAACAGCCGCTTGTCATCTGTCTCGAGAGGCTCACCGGATGCGAGATCACAGTGGATCGGCTTCTCCCAGATACGCACGCCTAATATCTTGATCTCGACCTCTGTATCGGTAGTCTCGTCGTGGAAAAGGGCTACAGCCTTGGGGTAGGGCGCCATGGCTCTCACACGTCGATCTATCTCCTCTGAAGTCATCGAGGTGAAGCGGATGGTCTGCTCCTCCTTGAAGATCTTTGGAGCCATCGGCAAGTGAGAGACATCCTCCGGCTGAGGATGACCGAGTTGCTCCTTCGGCTCCTCAGACTGCTCGATCAGGTCGATCGTCTCCTCGATCACCTTAGCACCGATGACCATAAGCTTGTCATGTAGTGTCCCGCCTGTCTCATCTACTGAGATCGGCACAAGTTCCTGGAGAAGCACACGTCCGGTGTCTATCTCCTTATCGAGGAGAAAAGTGGTGACACCGGTCTCCTGCTCGCCATTGATCAGAGCCCACTGGATCGGTGCCGCTCCGCGGTACTTAGGCAGGAGGGCGGCGTGGAGATTGATCGTCCCACGAGGGGGCATATCCCAGACCTCCTCGGGGAGCATCCTAAAGGCGACGACAATAAAGAGGTCAGCATTGATCTCTCGCAGGCGCTCCAGAAACTCCTCGTCTCGAAGCCGCTCCGGCTGGAGAATTGGGACCTCGGGCAAGAGCTCCTGAGCCGTACGCTTGACGTCTGAGGGCTGAAGCTTATGGCCACGCCCCTTGGGCTTGTCGGGCATCGTAACTACAGCAACCACCTCCCGATTATGCTCTACGAGCGAGCGGAGAGAGTAGGCTGCAAATTCGGGTGTGCCAAAAAATACGATCTTCATTGTCTTATTCGTCACCAAAGTTGAGGTTAAGCACTCTCCGGTAGACGTTGAGGATAGCCGACTTGGAGATAAAGCCGACATACTTCCCCTCAGGAGTCTCTACCGGGAGATTCCACAGTCCGGAGTCATCAAAGATGGTCATCACATCCTCCATCTGCATATTCGTTTTGATTCGGATCCCCGGCTCTACCATAAACTTCTTCACTCGGAGTCTCTCATAAAGGTCGGGGCGGAACATAATATTTCGGATATTGTCCAGCATCACAATGCCCACTAAGTGGTCATCATCGTCCAGAACCGGGAAGATATTGCGCTGACTCTCCGTGAAGGTCTTTACTGTCTCACCGAGGGTCTCTTCCGGATGCAGGGTCTTGAATTTCTTCTCCACAACATCCTCCACGTCCATCAGTGTCAGCACTGCCCGGTCCTTCTCGTGTGTTACCAGTTGCCCCTCTTCGCCCAGTCTCATTGCGTAGATATTGTACTTCGTGAAGATCCGCATGAAGCCGTAGGAAATCAGCGACACTATCAGGAGTGGTAGGAAGAGATTGTACTGCCCCGAGAGCTCCGCAATGAGGAAGGTTCCGGTCAGCGGCGCATGCATCACGCCCGCCATCAGTCCCGCCATACCCATGAGGGTAAAGTTTTGATGGGGCAGATAGGTCTCAATACCCAGTTCACCGCAGATGTAGGAGAAGAAGAATCCGAGGAATGCACCCACGAAGAGGGTAGGGGCAAAGGTTCCACCGCAACCGCCACCGGAATTGGTGGCCACTGTGGCGAAGATCTTCAGTAGCATGGCTGCCAAGAGGAAGAGGATGAAGCTCCTATGGGATGAGTCGGAGACATTCTCCAGCAACGACCCCTCCAAGATCCTCTCCGGGTGATCGCTCATCAGCATTGATATGATGTCGTATCCCTCGCCATATAGAGGAGGAAGGAGGAAGATCAGGCTGCTCAGGATCAGAGACGCAATCACAAAGCGGACGCTCCAGGTACTGATGCCGCCAAGCTTTCGCTCCAGCCACGAGGAGCATCGGGTAAAGTAGAGTGACAGTCCACCGCAACAGAGTCCGAGCAGAACCACGTAGGGCAGTCTATTGAGGGTAAAAGCCTCCTCCGCCATCACCGGGAAGAGGGCGCCCATACCGAAGATTAGGTAGCTAACCGTCGCCGCTGTCACGGATGAGATCATCAGAGGCATCACACTGGTGAGGGTGAAGTCCATCATCAACACCTCTATGACAAATAGCAGTCCGGTAATCGGGGCCTTGAAGATACCCGCAATCGCGCCGGCGGCACCGCATCCCACAAGGAGCATAAGGTTTCTGTGCTCCATATGGAAGAGCCGCCCGATATTGCTACCTATGGCTGCACCGGTAAGCACGATCGGTGCCTCCGCTCCCACAGAGCCGCCCAGTCCGATAGTGATGGATGAGGCGACGACAGATGTCCACGTGTTGTGGGGCTTCAGTCGGCTCTGACGTCGGCTGATCGCATAGAGTACCCTGGTGATCCCATGAGAGATATTATCTCTGACGATGTACTTCACAAAGAGACCACAGAGGAAGATCCCCACCACAGGCGTGATGAGATACGAGAGATAAAGGTCGGTATGGGTATTCAGTCCGATAACGAACTGCTGTATCGTACTCACAAACCACTT
Organism: uncultured Porphyromonas sp.; assembly: GCF_934359325.1. Classification (GTDB taxonomy): domain Bacteria; phylum Bacteroidota; class Bacteroidia; order Bacteroidales; family Porphyromonadaceae; genus Porphyromonas_A. The sequence goes on along the minus strand of NZ_CAKRLH010000045.1, from coordinate 2,040 downwards.
CAGCAATGCCGACACGAGTGCACAAGCGATACCGGTAAGCAGTGCCAGCACTGTCACCGGCACCCCCTCAGGGAGGTGCTTATGAAGCCAGTCTGAGAATGGCTTGCTTGGTCGTGACTTTACCTCAGTCGCTTGCATTTATCGGATCACCTTTACTTCGCCTCTCAGTCCCAGCTTGATGATGTTGGAGGCCACATGTTTCGTCTGCTCCTCCTGGCGATACCTCACGACATAGTCCACACCATTGCGCACTTCTTCACTGATATCCGCAAAGGCAGCGGGCGATGGTTCTCCTGATATGTTCGCCGAGGTACTTACGATAGGCCTGCCCAGTCGCTCACACATTTTCTTACAGAAGGGGTCTCCCACCACTCGGATGCCTGCGCTGCCATCCTCAGCAAGGAGGTTAGGAGCGAGGCCAATGGCATCAGGATAGATGATCGTCAGAGGCTTCGTCGCCGTATCCATCATATCGTAGGCAATGTCTGGGATGGTCCGGACCACTTGTGCCAGCATCCCATCGCTGGACACGATAGAGAGGAGTGCCTTCGCATCATCTCTCTTCTTCAGGGCAAAGATCCGGCTTACCGCTTCAGCATTAGTCGCATCGCACCCAATGCCCCATATGGTGTCTGTGGGGTAAAGAATCAGACCTCCACGCTTCAGCGTAGCGACAGCCTCGCTCAGGTCCTCCAGATCCCAGCGGGGCATCTCTTCCTGCTCTTCGTCTATTCTCTTCTTCATATTTATATCTGCATAAAGTCTCTGTAAAAGTCGATCGCCTCATCCAGCTCCTTGGGTGTAAAAAGCTCCGCGGGCGCAGGCATGCCGATGCCATCCAGCATCACCACCGGGATACCCTCCTCAGCCGAGCGTAGCTTCTTGTCCTGTCGGGCAAACGCATGGATCTGCTCATAGTCTGTACAGAGGATAGAGACGGGAGGAAAGTGGTCCCTTACTACTCTCGCCAGCTGCATAAGCTCCTCCTGGGGCAGTCGATCCCTCCGTAGTGACAAGTACCCCTCCATAACCAGACCTGCAGCCACGGCGATACCGTGTGGCACCGGCTCGCCCTTGCTCAGATGAAGCGCCTCGAAAGCGTGACCAAGGGTGTGACCAAGGTTGAGGAACTGTCGTCTGCCGCCCTTGTCCAGCGGATCCGAAGCGACCACCTCTATCTTGTAGTCAATACATCGTCGGATAAGAGAAGGGACTACCTCAGCCGTCCCCCATACGTCCTCATCCACGGAGAAGCCCGCCAGCATGGCATACTTCAGGATCTCGCCCCAGCCGGAGAGTAGCTCCAGCTCAGGGAGTGTGGATAGGAACGCAGGTGCTATCAGTACCTCCTCGGGAGTGTAAAAGGTTCCGACGCCATTCTTCACGCCCTCAAAGTCTATCGCCGTCTTACCGCCAATAGAGGCATCCACATCCGCCAGCAGGGTGGTCGGGGCATAGACCAGTCCCATCCCGCGCTTGTAGGTCGCAGCGGAGAGTCCCGCCACGTCCAGAAGCGCCCCACCACCGACCGCTATCATCAGGTCTCCTCGGGTTGCACCCAGGTCTGAAAGTCCACTCCAGAGTCGGAGCAGCTGCTCAGCCGTCTTTGCCTCCTCACCGGGAGGAAGCACAATGTCAGCGGACTCTATCCCGATCCGATCAAGGCAAAGGTCCGCGCAGTGGCTCTCAGTGACCCAGATCGCCCGACGACCTGACGTCAGAGACCGGAGCCGACACCGAAGCCCATCGAGGTCTTCGAAGAGAGTATAGCGAAGTGGTGACTCCATCGAAACATTACTCTTTCTTCTTCACTCCCAGCTCTCCCAGAACAAAATCAACAGCCTCTGGCAGCCCCTCGGGTCGCTTTCCGCCCGCCGTAGCGAGAGAGGGCTGCCCTCCGCCACCGCCTTGGATGAATTGACCGGCAGCCTTGACCAACTTGCCGGCGTTATACCCCTTCTCCACGAGACCATCGCTGATCAGCACGGTAAGGAGTGCCTTGCCCTCATCCTTGGAACCGCTCACGAAGACATAGTCGCC
>NZ_CAKRLH010000044.1 GCF_934359325.1 uncultured Porphyromonas sp. | reverse complement strand
CGGGATCCTCTTTCCCGGGGTCTTCGGCACTTCGTGCCTCGACACCCGGTCTAAAAAGCGATGATCCCTCCGGGGCTTCGCCCCTGCGGGATCGGTCCGGCGGGTGCAGTAGGGCTGGGATCAGCCGACAGGATTGCACAGCGACAGGGATTATCACTTCTTTACTTTAAGGCTCAAATGCGTCACCCCTGCTCACCGGTCCGGCAATCAGTGCTGTCCAGAAACCGCATTTCAGCACGACACTTCTCCAAAACCACTTTTGGGAAAGCTATTTTTGCCCTAAAAACCACTTTTGGAAAAGCTATTTCGTATCGTCACTTGGTTGGGAGTTTCCCTAACTTATAGAGGGTGAGCTGACTTGCTCTACTGATCAGCGTCGGGAATATACTGGTCCTGATGCGCTGTCCTATGTCCTTGGAGCAAAAAAAAGGTCCTACACCGAGTTTCCGGTGTAGGACCTTTTAGTAGGAACTTCAGTCGTCAGGGAAGAGGGAGGGACGACAGGGAGCGAAGGAGCGGCGATGGTGGGGTGTGAGGCCATACAGGTGGATCGCCTTGAGGTGTGCCGCCGTGCCGTAGCCGGCATTTCGCTCCCAGTGGTAGGCGGGGTAGCTCGCCCCCAGCTCTGCCATCAGCCGGTCACGGTAGACCTTTGCTACGATGGAGGCGGCGGCGATGGAGGCGACTCTGCCGTCACCTCCTACGATGGTCTCGTAGGGGATCTCGAGGTGACTGCGGAAGCGGTTGCCATCGATGAGGAGGTACTCCGGAGCGGGCTTTAGCCCCTCGATAGCGCGCTGCATGGCGAGGAAGGTGGCACTGAGGATATTCATCTGGTCGATCTCCTCGGGCGATGCGCTTCCGACAGAGACGGCTACAGCCTGATCACGGATCATGAGATCGTAGGCCTCACGCTTGTGTGGTGTCAGCTGCTTGGAGTCGGTCAGCCCCGGTAGGTCGAGGGTAGGGGGCAGGATCACTGCAGCAGCGACCACAGGGCCGGCGAGACAGCCGCGGCCTACCTCATCCACGCCCGCCTCCAGCCGGTCCGCTCGGAGCCGAGCGGGGAGATGGATTACTTCTCTACTCACGATCCGGTAGCGGCTCTCCCGAGTCGGGATCGCAGAGATCAGGACGGCGACGCATGAAGTCCCTCGTGTGGCGATAGGGGTGCGACGGCTCCATATGGACCACCACGTGCGTCCGGGCGCCGAAGTGGTCCAGCAGCACCTGCTCTGTCTCGCTCGCTATGTCGTGCGCCTCGTAGAGGGTGAGGAGACCATTGGCCCGTATATCCAGTTCGATCGAGAGTGTCTCCGATCCGATCATCCGTGCCATGATGTGGTGGGGAGAGGTGGCTCCCGGCACCGTCTCCACTACGCTTCGGATCTCCTCGACTGTCTCAGGGTCGACGGTGCTGTCGGTCAGCTTGAGGATGGCGGGTCGGTAGACACCTATGCCGGATCGGATGATCAGACCTCCGACGATGATCGCCGCCAGTGGCTCGAAGAGTGTCCCCTCGCCCGGGATCAGTCGTGCACCGAGCACGCCTATGACGACGGCAGAGGCGGAGAAAACGTCAGAGATATGATCCATCGCCTGTGCGTGGAGGGCGTCGGAGCGGGTCTCTTTCGCCTTCTGCTCCGTATAGAAGTAGGTGAGGAGCTTCAGCACCACTGTCGTGATGGCAACCCAGAGTGCGATAATCTCCGGGGACTTGGGCAGCACGCCCTCACGGAAGTAATCGTAGAAGGTTCTGCAGGAGCCAAAGACGATCAGTACGCCGGTCACCAGCATCGACAGCGCGATCAGGAGTGAGCCGACGATCTCGTACTTCCCATGGCCGTAGATGTGCTCGTCGTCCTCCTTGGGCTTAGCGGAGATGTGGAGGAAGATGTAGGTGATGATATTGGCACAGATGTCGAGGAGCGAATTGATCGCATCGGCTATCAGGGCGGCGGAGTGGCCAGTGATACCGGCGAAGAGCTTGATCGGCGGGAGGAGAAAATTGACCATCGAAGAGAAGGCATAGGCCCGCTTCTTCGCACGGTCGTTTGCCTTGATCTCCTGCTCTGTCAGCGCTCGCTCCTGCGCAGGTGGGGTGGTTACTTCTCTCTCTTTACGCATACGATCTGATTTTCATAGGAGAGCTTCACGAGAGAGTACATATTGGTACCCACTTGCGGCTCGATTTCCTTGTAGTAGACGGGGATCTTGGCTAGATCCTGCTCCAGCGTCTCGAGTCCGTGGAGCTCGAAGACGACCGTCCCCACTCTCGGGTAGAGGTGTATCTTGCTCTCCGAGAGGATCTCTATGTATCCGAAGAAGTGGCTCCACTCGCTGTGTTCATACAGGTACTGAGCGAGCGGGTAGAGCACATAGTGGATCGTCCCGTCGGTCATCGCCCCCTCGGCAAGCGGGACGTAGGCGGTCGAGCCCCGTCTCTGTGGAACGGATATGCCCTCATCGTCGAGGTACCAGGTGGCACCGTTTCGGCTATATCGAATGATGGGCGTCCTCTCGTGGACGATCACGTGGAGGCGCATCGTGGAGGGAGATATGTAGGCGGTGGCGCTGCGGATGTAGGTGGAGGCGTCGACGAGATCTCTCTCAATCTTCTCCGGGTCTACGCCGCGGGAGATGCTGTCCCTGAGGTCGATCGGGAGTGCCGCCGCCACCTCTCGCTCCTGGAGGAAGCGTCCCTTGCCGGTGTCCTGGATGCGGATCGCCGTACGAGAGGGGTAGATGGCGTACGAGACATGCCGGCGAGCGAGGACAAAGGAGCAGCCGAGCAATATCACCAGCAGCCCCATCACCGTCCAGCCGAGGATCCGGCGTAGTCTCTTTCTCTCCTTGCGACGTGTCATAGCGGACTCCCCTTCTTATCCCCTCTCTCTCAGGTGTGCGATCACCTTGGGGATCTCAAACTCGATGTCTCCCGCACCCATCATCACCAGCACGTCGAAGGAGTGCTTCTCCAGCTCCGATGGCAGTGACTCCAGAGGGACGACGCACTTATGAGGCGAGGTGACACGCTCCAGGAGCGCCTCAGATGTGATGCCGGGGATGGGCTCCTCGCGTGCCGGGTAGATCGGTGCCAGGATCACATCATCCACCGTGGAGAGCGCTTTGCCAAAGTCCTCCATGAAGTCCCTCGTCCTGCTGTATAGGTGGGGCTGGAAGACGAGCGTGATCCGCTTCTCCGGGTAGAGCTCTCGGATCGACAGGAGTGAGCGACGCACCTCTCCCGGGTGGTGAGCGTACTCATCGATCACCATCGGTCCGTCGATGCCTATGCGCGTTCTCTCAAAACGTCTGTGAGTCCCTCGGTAGTCTGCCAGTGCGGGGCGGATCTCCTCCTCGGTCAGTCCCACAAGGAGTGCCATGGCAATAGCAGCGGTGGCATTGAGGACATTGATCCGTATCGGCGTGCCAAGCTCCAGGTGGCGCAGCACGCCGTTGGGCGTATGGAGGTCAAAGAAGAGCCGATCCCCCTCGTAGGTGACCCGATCGTATCGGTAGTCGCACTGCTCCGATGCGCCGTAGCGGTAGAGTCGGCAGCCCTCGGGGAGGTCGTCCCGGGATACCTGTGCCGCCTCCTCGGCGATCACGAACCCTCCCCGGCGGAGTAGCCCTACGAAGGTGCCAAATGCAGCGACATACTCGGCCGCTGTGCCGTAGATATCGAGGTGATCTGCCTCTGTCGCCGTGATGATCTCTGCGTAGGGCGTGAGGCGGTGGAAGGAGCGGTCAAACTCGTCCGCCTCCACCACCACATAGTCGCTGCTCTCGTCCAGGAGGAGGTTATTGGAGTCGTAATTGAGCATCAGTCCTCCGACGAAGGCATTGACCCCCAGGTGGGACTGTCTCATCAGGTGAGCCAGCAGCGAGGAGGTGGTTGTCTTGCCATGCGACCCAGCGACGCAGAGTGCCTTGTGTCTCCGGGTCACCTGCCCCAGCAGCTCCGCCCGCTTGATCTGCGGCACGCCGTGCTCCCTGTAGTAGGCTCTCAGTCTATTGTCCTCATGGATAGCCGGGGTGTAGACCACGGTCAGCTCCTTCGCATTGGCGTGGAAGGGCTCAGGCAGAAGCTCGGGATCATCGTCGTAGAGGATCTGAGCCCCCAGCGCCTCCAGCCGATCCGAGACAGGCTTCCGCACATAGTCGTAGCCTCCGACGGTGTAGCCGTAGTAGAGGAAGTACTCGGCGAGGGCACTCATGCCGATCCCGCCGATGCCGATGAAGAAGATTGCCCTCCTCTCTGTAGGGTTACGGTCTGGCATAGCGCTGGATCTCATCGACAATACGTTGTGTGGCATCGGGTAGTCCCAGCTCCTTGGCCGCTGCTGCCATCCGCTCGCACTGCTCCGGATGGCTCAGCAGATCGAGTGCCGTCGGTACGAGGTCGGTCAGTGCCTTGGCGTCCGGTACGAGGAGTGCCGCTCCCCGATCGACGAGCGATTGAGCATTGTGTGTCTGGTGATCCTCGGCGACGTTGGGGGAGGGAACGAGGATCATCGGGAGACCGAGAGCGGTCAGCTCGGAGAGGGTGCCGGCGCCGGCACGTGAGATCACCAGGTCGGCGATAGAGTAGGCGTGGTCCATCTCGCTGATGAAGGGCATCAGATGGACTGAGTCGAAGTCCCGCACCTGACTCTCCAGTGCGGCGTAGTGGCTCTGCCCGCACTGCCAGATTACCTGCAGATCCTCCCGATAGGCGAGCTGAGAGAGCGACTCCAGGATACTCTTATTGATGGATCCGGCTCCGAGGCTGCCCCCGAGGATCAGGAGGGTCTTCTTTTCCGGGACGAGGTCAAAGGTGGCATACGCCGCCCGACTCTTCCGCTCAATCTCCATCAGGCTGTGGCGTATCGGATTGCCCGTGAGGACGATCTCCGGAGTGTCGGGGAAGAAGCGCCGCATATGGGGATAGGCGGTGCAGACACACTTCGCCTTCTTTGCCACCAGCTTATTGGCCTTACCGGCGTAGGAGTTTTGCTCCTGCACCACCACCGGGATACCGAAGTGGTTAGCGGCGATCAGCGTCGGCGCACTGGCATATCCGCCCACCCCGACGACGACCTGAGGATCGAAGTGATGGACGAAGTCCTGAGCCTGCTTCGTGCTCTTGTAGAGTTGGGTGGTGAAGGGGATGATCGAGAATAGGCGCTTGAGCCCTCCACCGCTAGAGAGTCCGCGCACCGGCAGGAGGTGGATCGGATAGCCCGCTGCCGGCACCCGCTTCGCCTCTGCACGACCCTCAGCGCCGACAAACTGGATGTCGCACTTGGGAAAGCGTCTCCGGATCTCATCTGCGATGGAGAGCGCCGGGAAAATATGTCCGCCGGTGCCACCCCCGCTGATGATGACCCGGTACAATTCTGTAGTTGCTTTTTCGTTATCCATGAGGAGTCTGTCTATAGATGAGTGGATCCGTCGGAGGCCTCCTGCCGGAGGGCTTCCTTCTGTTGCTTGGTGAGCTGGTCTGTGAGCTGTATCTCCTCCTCCATCTCCGGCACCTCCTCCAGGTCGACCACCCGGGCGGCGTTACCCGAGACAATGGCGTCCTGATAGAGGCGCTTCTTATTGATGTCGTGGGCGATGCTCTGCACGATGGCGAAGTAGATCGCCGTGATGATGTAGGAGGAGCCTCCCTTAGAGATGAATGGGAGCGTCTGTCCCGTCACCGGCAGTAGGTTTGCCGCCACCGCCATATTCATCATCGCCTGCGTCGTCACGAGGATCCCCACACCCATCAGCACCAGCGTCCGGTACATGCTTCGGGAGTGCTTGGCCAGCATACCGCAGCGGAAGAAGAAGACGAGGTAAAGGATCAGCAGACCGGCTGAGCCGATGATGCCGTACTCCTCCACCACGACGTTGTAGACATAGTCGGAGAAGGCCTGGGGGAGGAACTGCCGCAGCTCGCTCTGCCCCGGACCCTTGCCGATCACATTGCTATTGGCGATAGCCTTCTGAGCCGCCACCACCTGGTAGTCGTTGCCCATGATATCGTCGTAGGTCTCCTCGTTGATCGGTCTCCCGATCTTCTCGAAGAATCCCGTCAGGCGGCTGTATCCAGTGGAGGTTCGCCCGATATCGATCACCGATCCCTTCGGAGCCAGCAGTACCACGAGGATCACCAGAGTGACAGCCCCCAGTCCTCCCAGCGTGAGCCAGCGCATACTCTTCCTGTGCGCTCCCCCGACCCACATCATCAGATAGACGATCAGGGCGAGGAAGACGGCGGTCGAGATATTCTCCATAAATATCAGCAGGCAGGTGATCCCGGTGGCGATGATGATGGTCCAGAAGACCCGCAGCGAGGAGTGCTGCTCATCACTCCCGCGGAGCAGGCTGGCGGTAAAGTTGATCAGCGTCAGGCGCGTCAGCTCCGACGGCTGGAAGGTGAGGAAGAAGATCTTGAGCCACCGCTTACCCCCATTGATCTCTATGCCGATGAAGGGGACCAGCATCAGCAGGATGAGGGAGAAGACGAAGGCGATCGTCGAGCAGCGGAGGTAGTATCGGCTCGGCACGTGCGACCCGAGGACGATGATCCCAAAGGCGCAGACGACCAGGATCAGGTGCTTGAGGATCTGACCGAAGAAGTTCTGCCCGCTATTCTCCGCCCGAAACGCCTCCTGGCTCACGGCGGAGAAGACGACGATGATACTGATCAGCATCAGAGCGATCGTGACGATCCAGATCCCCTTGTCCCCCACAAAGAGATTAGACAGCCGATCCCATCGCGCCCAGTGAACTCCTCTAGTGGCAGTGGACTCCTCGTCCTGCGGTACCATATGTAGTCTGTCGTCCGTCATCCTCGGTCACTGCTTCTTATCCTGATCCCCGAGACTCTCCTCGAGAGGCTTCCGCCGGTGTGCCCGGTACATCATCACGCCGAGGACGATCACCACGATAGCGATGATGATCCGCCCGATCTCCGTACTGTAGCGCGAGACCATGGGGCTGAGCTGATCCATCGGCACGATGCTCTCCAGGTACCACCCGATGGCGATCAGTATGGCATTCCACAGCCCTGCGGCGAGAGCGGTATAGAGGTAAAAGGGTCCCAGTGGCATCTTTGCCAGACCCGCCGGGAGAGATATCAGCTGCCGTATGCCCGGGATCAGCCGACCGGTAAAGGTCGCCACCTTACCGTGCCGGACGAAGTACTCCTCCGCATGGCGCACCCCCTCCTCGCTCAGGAGGAAGAAGGCGCCCACCCGACTCCCGGCAAAGGCATAGACTACGGGGCGTCCCAGCCAGCGGGCTAGGAAGTAATTGACCGTCGCACCGAGCAGCGCTCCGAGCGTACCGAAGAAGAGTATCCCCACCACACTCATCTCCCCCGTGCTTGCGGCGAGGTAGGCCGCCGGTGGTATCACGATCTCACTCGGGAAGGGGATAAATGAGCTCTCTATCGCCATCAGCAGTGTGATGGTGAAGTAATTGAGATGCTCGAGACACCAGGCGATGAAGGGGATGCTCTCCATAGTCGATCAGAGCTGATCCGTCGGCAGTGGTTCTACGGATAGTGTGACGAAGTAGGAGCGTTGCTCTCCAGTGAAGCGATCCCTCTTGCGGAAGACAAATCCTCGGAGCGTGCAGCGCTCTCCCTCCGTCAGCTCGATCGGGGAGAGAATCTGAGAGAAGGTGCCGGTGACCCCCTCGTCGGTCTCTATCGTCACGCGGGCGTCCTCGGTGGCGATCACCGTGGCGGGGACGAGGGGGAAGGAGGCAAGCGCCTCCATCGGATCGACCCGGGCGGGAGCGATCAGAAGAGCCCGCTGCTGTGCCGGACGCTTGGGCGAAGGCTTGCGGACGGTGTCGTAGAGGAGGATGAAGCTGACGAAGTCCCCGATCATGAAGTCCTCCTCGTCCCCCGGCAGGTAGTGGTGCTTGCTCTCCGTGTCTACGAGATGGAAGGAGTGCATCCCCTGACTGTATCCGGTGATGTAGGCGACCCGGAGCGGGAAGAGCTCACGGGGATCCGCCTCCGAGGGCTCCATATGGACCACCACGGCGTGACTGCCCTCCGGCTCGATAAACTTGACATCGAAGAGCTTCCCTCTCAGATCTCCCTCCGGCAGTCCCATCTCCGTGGGATTGGTCAGCAGGACCCGCCCCTCCGGGCTGCTCAGCTTCAGCATCGGCACCACCTGACGCATCGGCTGCTTGAGTCTCAGGGCGATCACGTCCATGACGATCATCGGCGTGGCGGCGAGAGAGTGGTAGACGTAGGCCTCAGCCGGCTTGGCATCGAGGATGTAGTGTGCCTTATTGTCCTTATCCTCCACAGTCTCCTCGGGTATCAGCTCCATCATCTTGTCGAAGCTCATAGGCAGCTCCCGTCCCCTCTCTCCGGCGATCTGAGCGATGATGCGCAGCTCGCGGAGAGCCTTTGCGTACGCACCCCGGTCGATCAGCAGCTTAGCGTAGTGGAGCCGGATGGTGAGGAGGTAGGGGGCGTAGTCGTCCGTCTCCTCCTTCAGCGTCTTGGCGAGAGCGGCAGCCTCCAGCTCGGGATCGTCACCGAGGAGGGAGGCGAGCTCGCCCCATATGCGGGGCTCGGAGTAGATCAGCAGCACCCGGAGGTACTCCTCGAGAGCGGTCTCCCGCTCCCCCTCCAGCAGGTGGAGTCTCGCCTGCGTCAGCTTGACGAGGCGGTCATCGGGATAGAGGCTCTGCAGTCCGGTGAAGAGCTCATAGATCATCTCCGGCACGGGACTCTCCCGTCGGTCGATCAGCTCCTCGATAGAGGTACTGAGGGCGCGATCCACGAGGGAGGAGCTCTCCTGCCCCCGGTCCTTGCGTCCCTTGCCTGTGCTCCTCTGCCAGTCCTCAGACCGGAGTGACTTGGCGGGATCCCACTTGGTGAGGAAGGTGGTGAAGTCGAAGTGCTCCCGGAAGAGCCCCTTCACCCGGAGCAGCTGGTCGAGGATCTTGGAGTTGAGTGCCGAGGGCTTTTCTATGTCGAGGCTGAGGTAGATACCGAGTGCCTGGCGCACCTCATCGAGGGTAATGTACTTATTACGGTAGTCGAAGAAGTCGCTCACCACCTGCGCCACCCTCGGGTGGAGAGCCTTGTGGAGCCCTCCTGGAGAGTTGTGCCAGCCGAGTACTTTGTCGAAGGCCTGGCGCACTTGATCCCTCCTGTGGTAGGGGTTCTTCTCTCTCTGATAGCCGGTCAGCAGGTCGCTCAGCTCACCGAAGTGCGGTACCACGCTCTGTCGTAGCGAGACGAGAGACTCCTCCGCCATCGGTGCGGTGGCGCCCATCCCCTCGACCAGCGTCTCCATCTCTGCCACCATGTCTGCTGCGGTGCTGATGTCCTTCGCCTCTATCGCACCTGTGGCGACGTCCTTCAGCACCCAGAAGAGTGCCGATGAGGACCACTGATTGGGTGACTCCTTATAGTCCTGTCGAGCCAGCTCCACGGCACTCGCCAGATCCCCCTCCTGTCTGAGGGTCATTACCTCTTTATATCCCATGCTTAGTTCTGTTACATCTCACGTTTTCTCCTCCCCTCCATCGGGGAGCTTGTGCGACAATCTTCCTCTCTCGTGCGGCATCTCTCTACTCTCTCTCGGCCACATCATGAGAGCCGACAGAGGCGAGACCCGATCTCACCTGTCTCCCTATTGCGCACTGGATGCGCCTCAGGATAAAACCGAAGCGGTGGAGAGCCACTTTTCCCAAAGGAGCTCCCTCCGCCGCTCACCCCGATCCCCGGAGTGGGCTCCCGACCGCTCACAGGCGACCGGTCAGGTCTGACGGATCAGAAGGGCAGGTCGTCCACGCCGCCGTTGCCGCCGTTACTCTGCTGCGGACCGTAGGACTGCTGGGGGCCATAAGGCTGCTGTGGCTGCTGACCGTAGCCAGGCATACCCTGCGGAGCCTGTGGCTGGGGACCATAGTTGCCCATGGGCTGTCCGTAGGGAGTCCCCATCTGCGTGCCGGCCATCTGGCTCGGGTCGATCTTGACGATATTGCGGACGCGGATGTCGGTGTACCACCGCTCGTTGTACTCACGGCTATTGACATAGAAGAAGACCTGGATAGTATCTCCCTGCTGCAGGTTATAGCCCTTCACCCTGTCCTCTCCGAAGACGGAGAAGTGGACCTTCGTGGGGTACTCCTCCTGCGTCTCTACGACGTACTCCTGGACGAAGAAGTCCTTGCCTGTGTTCTTGCTCGTTCCCGTGCGTGGTTCTAGGATCTTGATGATGGTACCTGTCAGTTGTCCTTCGTTCATTTTCTCTTGATATTATAAGGTTTGTGTAGTTATTATCGTATCTCTGTGGCGGCTCAGCCTCTATAGGGAGGGAAGCCGACGATGCTACGTATCTCTCTGAGGGTCGCCTCGGCGCTCTCACGGGCACGCTCGGCACCGGCGGTCGCCACCCTCTCGAGGTAGGCGCGGTCGCTGCTGTACTCCTCGATCCGCTCGCGTATCGGGGCGATGAAGGCATTGAGGTCGGTGGCGATCTGCTTCTTCAGGTCCCCGTAGCGGATGGAGCAGTCGTCCCACGCTGCGCGGTAGAAGTCATTGGTCTCCTTGTCGGAGACGATCTCCAGGAAGGTGAAGAGATTCCGAATCACCTCCGGCATCTCGCTGTGTGGCTCCTGAGGACCTGCGTCGGTGACCGCTTTCATCACCTTCTTGCGGATCGTCTTCTCGTCATCGCGGAGGTAGAGCGCATTCCCCTCACTCTTGCCCATCTTGCCGGAGCCATCGAGACCGGGGATCTTCACCGCACTCTCCCCGTTGCTTGCGAGGGACTTGGGGAGAGGGAAGAAGTCAACCCCGTACGTGCTATTGAATCTCTTGGCATAGATCCTCGCCATCTCCATATTCTGCTCCTGATCCTTGCCGACCGGGACGCCCCAGGCGCGGTGCTGCAGGATGTCAGCCGCCATCAGCGTCGGATAGGTGAGGAGCCCGGCATTGACATTATCCGGCTGTAGGCGGACCTTGTCCTTAAAGGTCGTCGTCCGCTCCAGCTCACCCATATAGGCGAGCATATTGAGGTAGAGGTAGAGCTCCAGCGTCTGATGGACGTCGCTCTGCATGTAGATGGTGCACTTCTCCGGATCGAGACCGCAAGCGAGATACTCCGCCAGGATGGTATAGTCATTGGCGATGATGTCCTCGGGGTGGGGTGCCGTCGTGAGAGAGTGCCAGTCAGCAATGAAGAAGTAGCACTTCTCCTCACTCTGAAGCTTAAGAAAATTGATGACAGCCCCGAAGTAATTCCCCACATGGAGGTTTCCGGTAGGACGTATGCCACTTACGATGGTATGCATAGATCT